>JAQYVG010000181.1 GCA_030145595.1 Desulfobacterales bacterium
CCTTGCTCATCGAAAAAATATCTCATTTATGAATTGGAAACTACTTAGTGCTCAAATGTATTTATGGATGGACACTAACTATAAAGATTAAATCCTTTACGATCCAAGACTCCCTGTCCCACTGAGGACCGCCGGTAGCTTCAAATCTTTTTTCATTTATCCTTGACATGAATTTGTAAGTTGTTTATAGATTTCCTCTTAAATGTGATTTGTCCGGCGAGATACCAAGGCGGATTTGGCTATTTGCAATTGTTTTTAAAGTAGCTTTTGGTATCAGCAACCTAAGCAGAAATTGGAAAACGCAGGAGCGGTCCAGAAGCATGAGGCTGAATAGCATATTAGCACAACAAAAAGCCGCTATTATCAAGAAGTGGTTTACCTTGGTGATTGAGACCTATCCTGCCGGTACCGGCAAATTTCTAAAAAGCCAGAAAGACCCTTTTGCCAACCCTGTAGGCCGAACCCTATCACAAGGTTTGGAGGCGCTGTTCGACGAACTCCTTGGTGATATGGATTATAAGACCATAACAACCTTCCTCGATCCCATCATCAGGATCAGGGCTGTTCAAAGTTTCTCCCCTGCACGCGCCGTTGGTTTTATTTTTTTCTTAAAAAACGCCATTCGAGAAAATTTGCACAATAAGATTACTCAAGAACAGCTTGCCGATGAGCTGCTTGTTTTTGAAACCAGGATTGACAAACTAAGTCTGATTGCTTTTAACCTTTACATGCAATGCAGAGAAAAGATTTTTGAACTCAAAGCCAATGAAATGAGAAACAGCACATTCAAGGCCTTTGAGAGAGCGGGTTTGGTGAGTGAAACGCCGGAGGTTGAGCCGGTTCTTGAACCTATAAATATTACAAAGGAGGCTTCAAACAGCATCTAGATTTGCGCAAACTCAGCAGCATGTTCCGGCTGCATGAAAAGATTTTGCACGGATTTGAAAATGTTGTCGTGAGGCCCTCCAAGTGAGGTAATAGTAGAATGAATATCAGTTACTTGTATTCCCTCATAGCGGTTATCGTACTTGCTCTGTTTGCTTACGTGGGCTCTAAATTCGGAGGAGGTGAAGCTCTTTTTGGGATTATCTTCCCGCTTCTGGCCGGTCTCACTTTTACCGTGGGGTTTATCTACCGTATCGTAGACTGGGCGCGTTCGCCGGTACCCTTTCGAATTCCCACAACCTGCGGCCAGCAGAAATCTCTTCCCTGGATCGAATCAGCCTGCATTGAAAACCCCACCACCACCGCCGGTGTTGTTGTACGGATGATTCTGGAAGTCGTTCTTTTCCGATCATTGTTCCGCAACACCACGTGTGAGCTGAAAGAGGGAGATAAGCTTGCCTACCGGTGGGAGATATGGCTGTGGGTCGGCGCCCTGGCATTTCACTATGCATTTTTTACCGTAGTAGTCAGACACCTGCGATTTTTTATGGAACCGGTTCCCGTATGTCTCCAATTTCTGGAAACATTGGACGGATTTTTGCAGATTGGTCTGCCGGGGCTGATGCTTTCCGGCGTCGTCCTGCTTGCGGCCGCAGTTTTTTTGTTTTTAAGAAGAATACTTACACCACATGTACGCTATATTTCCCTGGCTTCGGACTATTTCCCGCTCTTTCTGATTATGGGTATCGCTTTTTCAGGCATCCTGATGCGCTATTTTACCAAGGTGGAAATTGTGAACGTAAAAGCGTTCACCATGGGATTGGTCACTTTACAACCTCACATCCCCGATGGTATCGGCGGCATTTTCTATGTTCATCTATTTTTGGTCAGTGTGCTGTTGGTCTATTTCCCCTTCAGCAAACTCATGCATCTGGGAGGAATCTTTATGAGCCCCACGAGAAACCTGACCACCGACACGCGCGCGAAAAGACACATCAATCCGTGGAATTCCCCGGTAAAGATTCATACCTACGAACATTATGAAGATGAATTCAGGGAAAAAATGGTGGATGTTGGTCTGCCGGTAGATAAAATGTTAGAGGCCCAACCGCCCGAGGCACCAGAGGCACCAGAGACACCAGAAGCACCAGAGGCACCAGAGACACCCGAGGTGCCCGAGAAACCCGAGGTGCCCGCGGAACCCGAGGCACCAGAGGCACCAGAGAAAAAGGAGTAAATAATGTCAGAGGATCTAAACCCGGAAGAACTGTTGTCCAGCATAGCCCCCAAACCTCCTAAAACAGGCTGGATGGACACCCCTGTCGACATAAAAAAAGGGATCTATTCTTACGCTGCAAACCCTAAAAGCGTTGAATACCTCAGTCTTCCCCACGCCAGACAGTGGAATCCTGCAGAGGAAGACTGGAACCTGCCTGAAAACTGGAAGGAAATCATCACCCAGGGTTTCAGGGAACGGCTGGATCGTTTTCGCTCCGTTAAAGTCTTCATGGACATCTGTGTGCGCTGCGGGGCCTGTGCCGACAAATGCCATTTCTTTATCGGGTCCGGTGATCCCAAAAACATGCCGGTGCTGCGGGCCGAACTTTTACGTTCAGTGTATCGCAACGATTTTACGACCGCCGGCAAGATTATCGGATCTATCAGCAAGAACTTTAAAAAAATGATCGGCGCCCGAGAACTGACCGTGGATGTGTTGAAAGAATGGTGGTACTATCTTTTTCAGTGCTCCGAATGCCGGCGCTGCTCGGTCTTCTGCCCTTATGGCATTGACACGGCCGAGATTACCATCATGGGCCGGGAGCTGCTGAATCTTATCGGCCTGAATATTGACTGGATCGCCACCCCGGTGGCCAATTGCTACCGTACCGGAAATCATCTTGGCATTCAGCCCCACGCCTTCATGGATATGATGGACTTTTTCACCGATGACATCGAAGAGATCACCGGTGTCAAGGTAGAGCCCAGCTTCATGAAAAAAGGCGCTGACATCCTTTTTATCACTCCTTCAGGTGATGTGTTCGCCGACCCCGGAACCTATACCTGCATGGGATACATGATGCTCTTTCACTACCTGAAGGAGAAATACGGTTTAGATATCACCTGGAGCACGTATGCGTCCGAGGGCGGTAACTTTGGATTTTTTACCTCCCATGAGACCATGAAACGACTCAACTCCAAAATGTACGCCGAGGCCAAAAGACTGGGCGTTAAATGGATCCTGGGCGGAGAGTGCGGCCACATGTGGCGCGTCATTCACCAGTACATGGACACCATGAACGGTCCTGCTGATTTCTTGGAAGTACCGGTTTCCCCCATTACCGGTACTGTTTTTGAAAACGCCAAATCGACCAAGATGGTTCATATTGCCGAATTTACCGCCGATCTCATCAAACACGACAAATTGGAACTGGACCCCGGCCGCAATGACCATTTGACGGTTACCTATCACGATTCCTGCAACACTGCCCGCGGCATGGGTATGTTTGAAGAGCCTCGCTATGTAATCAAAAACGTCTGCAATAATTTCTATGAGATGCCGGCCAATACCATTCGGGAACAGACATTTTGCTGTGGCAGCGGCTCCGGTTTGAATGCCGGTGAAAATATGGATCTTAGGATGCAGGGCGGCCTGCCCAGAGCCAATGCGGTCAAATATGTTCACGAAAAACACGACGTGAACATGTTGGCCTGCGTGTGTGCCATCGACCGGGCGGCCTTAACGACATCCGTGGAATACTGGGTCCCCGATGTAGAAGTTACCGGCATGACCGAACTGGTGGCCAATGCCCTGATAATGCCCGGAGAGCAAAAGAGAACGATGAACCTGCGCAGCGAGGAGCTGCCGGGAATGGAGGACGATGATGCCGAAGAAGAAGATGTATGACCAGGGGAAAGTTTTTGCCGGCCTAGCGATTTTTGTGGGCCTGCTCATCTTTCCTTTCTTGCTAAACCTTGGCAAGGCCGCTCCGGCACCCGAACTAAAACTGAGTGACAAAGCCAAAGCTGCCAAAGAGTGCGTCGAGTCCAAAGCATACATGACGGCGGAACATATGCAGCTTCTTAATGAATGGAGAGAAACGGTTGTACGCAATGCCCAGAGAGTTTATGTAAACAGCAGCGGAAAGAAATTTGAAATGAGTCTTTCCAATACCTGCCTGGATTGCCACTCCGAAAAGGCCGAATTTTGTGACAAGTGCCATAATTATGCTGCGGTAACCCCTTACTGCTGGGATTGCCACGTTGATCCAAAGGAGACCATGTGATGGAAGAAAGCAGTAGAAGAACCTTCTTGAAACTAGCTGGATTTTCAGCGCTGGGCCTGGGAGCCAAGCCTGTGCTGGATGCTTTTGCCTCTTCCGGTGGTGAGCAGAGCAAACCGATGGTTATGAAAGGTGCAGATGCCCTGAAAGCCAAACGATGGGCCCTGGTCATCGATACCCGCAAATTTGAATCTGAAAAAGACCTGGAACCGATGATTGAGGTCTGCCACAAGATCCATAATGTTCCCAAGCTTGCAAATAAGCGGCATGAGATCAAGTGGATCTGGACGGAAGAATTCAAACATATCTTTTCCACGCAGACACACGCTTTCCTCAATGACAGGGTCAAACACTTGCCCTTTCTAACGCTATGCAACCATTGCGAAAAACCTGCATGCGTCCGGGCTTGTCCGACAAAGGCAACCTTTAAGCGCGAAGACGGTATTGTCCTGATGGACTTTCATCGCTGCATCGGTTGCCGCTTCTGTATGGCGGCCTGCCCCTACGGATCCAGAAGCTTCAATTTCAGGGATCCGCGCCCCTTCATTAAGGAGACCAACCTAAAATTTCCCACCCGCATGAAAGGGGTTGTTGAAAAGTGCAATTTTTGTGCTGAAAGATTGGCAGTAGGAAAAGTACCCGCATGCGTCGAGGTATCCAAAGGTGCTCTGGCCTTCGGTGACCTTGAGGATTCAAAATCAAAAGTCAGAGAACTGTTAAGCTCCAATTTCACAATTCGTCGCAAACCGGCCCTGGGTGCGGGGCCATCAGTTTTTTATATTGTATGAGGTGGTTATGCTTGAAAAGGCGCTCAAAGGAAGCAAAAAATATTATGGATGGATAGCGGCCCTGCTGGCCGTTATCGGCGTGGGTTTTGCCTGTTATCTGTGGCAGTTTCAATTCGGTCTGGGTATTACGGGCATGAGCAGGGATGTATCGTGGGGGTTTTACATTGCCCAGTTCACATTCCTTGTCGGTGTGGCAGCATCAGCGGTAATGGTGGTTCTGCCCTACTACCTGCACAATTATAAAGCCTTCGGCAGGATTACGATCCTGGGAGAATTTCTGGCGGTCGCTTCGGTAACCATGTGTATCCTGTTTATCTTTGTGGACCTTGGTCAACCTACCCGGGTCTTCAATGTTCTTTTACACCCGACCCCTAATTCGGTTCTCTTCTGGGACATGATCGTTTTAAACGGATACCTTTTTTTAAACATTATCATCGGCTGGAATGTGCTGGAAGCCGAGCGCAACAATGTTGCCCCGCCTTCCTGGCTAAAACCGCTTATTTATCTTTCAATTCCCTGGGCCGTCAGTATCCATACCGTAACAGCCTTTCTATACTGCGGTCTGCCGGGCAGGGGTTTCTGGCTGACCGCCATTCTGGCACCGCGCTTTCTCTCTTCGGCCTTTGCCGCAGGTCCGGCTTTCTTAATCCTGCTGTGCATGCTTGTCCGTAAACTGACCAAGTTTGATCCGGGCAGAGAACAGATCCAGTCGCTGGCCAAAGTCGTGGCCTATGCTATTTGCATCAATGTGTTCTTCTTTTTGTGTGAGGTTTTTGTGGTGTTCTACAGCAGGATTCCGGAACACATGGATCATTTAGTATACCTTTTTGCAGGCTTGCACGGACATAATGCCCTGGTGCCCTGGATGTGGGCTTCCATGATATTGATGGTGGTTTCGATTATTCTGCTGGTCAACCCTGCAACCCGCAAAAATGAGACCACTCTGGTTGCCGCCTGTATTACCGTTTTTATCGGCACCTGGATTGATAAGGGACTGGGAATGATTTCCGGCGGTTTTGTTCCCAATCCTCTTCATCATGTGACCGAATATGTTCCTACCATCCCTGAACTTGCTATTTCCATCGGGGTATGGGCAATCGGCTTCCTGGTTTTGACGGCCTTGTTCAAAATCGCTGTCAGTATAAAAGAAGAAGTCTCGGGAGTATCTTAAACCATAACAGTTATGTCAATTTGATAAAAAGGGGCATTTTTAAATGCCCCTTTTCTTATTTCTTGGTCTTTTTCTTTCTGGGACGGGTTTTACCGTAGGTACCTCTGGCGATTTTACCGCGTTTGCTCTTTTTGTCACCTTTTCCCATGATTGGACCTCCTGTATCCTTATGTGAGAAAACCGGGCTAGTAATATTCGGGATAGTACTGTTAGCACTAAAACAGGTCTTTTTCAATTTTTTTTAATCAAGATGTATACAAAGCTACCTGATTAGCGGAAAGTCGTTGACTCTTGTTGCAACAATAACTTGACAATACAAAAAAAAATTATTATTTCCAAAATTAATAGTTCGTTTTTGTTAAGGGGTCGGTTTCGTTCTGCAGGAAATATCCATTTGTAAAAAGTGGCAACCTGAAGTTTGAAACCTGTGTTTTTTTAAAAAAGGAGGGTGTCACGATGGCAAATGGAATTGTAAAATGGTTTAACGAGAGAAAAGGCTTTGGTTTCATTGAACAAGATGACGGACCGGATGTATTCGTCCATTTTTCAGGAATCGCCGCCGACGGGTTCAAGTCGCTGAATGAAGGCGACCGGGTTACCTTTGAGATAGAACAGGGGGAAAAAGGTCCGTCAGCAGTTAATGTCACTGTTGTTTAGCCGATAAATACACCAGAACAAGGGCATTCTATCGTATTATGAAAGAGTGCCCTTGCTTATTTTATAAATTCTAACTAGTGTCCGTCCATAAATGGTCTTTTTGCCCAATCTCTGCGTTATGCTCAAAAAATAATCCTCGGAATAAC
>JAQYVG010000182.1 GCA_030145595.1 Desulfobacterales bacterium
AGCAGGACATGATATTACCCATGGCACTAATGATATTGAATATCAGCTGGAATTTTTACCACAGAGCGATGCTTTCTATCGTTTTCAGGGCAAGTTGGGTGAGTCCCGGAGATTGCCCGGGCGGGACGGCCCTCCGGGTGCCGATTACAATACTATCCCGGCGTTAAAACCAAAAGCGACGGCCCTGGTGACCTTCTACAGGCGCAAAGATGACATGGAGTTTATGGAATTGCTGAAAAAATGGGAAGGCTCGGTAAAGTCAGTGCCCGGGCCCGAAATACTTAAAAGATATACCTATCGCTTTATTGAGGATTTACGGTCGGTATCGAACAATTAGGGAGGAAAAGACATGAAATTTGATAAAATATCTCCGGCATATCTTATTCAGAGAATTGGAAAGGCCGCAAAATTTTTAAAAGTTAAAAAAACAATCAGACTGCTTATACCTTTTTCTTTGGTGATATTTATTTTTTTGGCGGCTGCTGAACTTTCCCTTAGTGAGGAAGTGGATCACCTGGCGCCCATGGGGGTAGTCAGGATGAAAAAAATGCTTGATGCTCCCGATTTTAATCTTTCCGATTTAGAGGGGGATAAATGGAGCTTGGATGATTTTAAAGGTAAGTTCGTCATGTTGAATTTCTGGGCCACTTGGTGACCTTACTGCGACAAAGAGAGGTCCTCTCTGGAAAAAATCCACCAGCTTTACAAAGAAAAAGGCATGGTTGTTGTGGCCATTTCTATCGACCGGGGCAGCAATAAAAAAGTGAGAAAGTTAGTGAAAGATTATGTGAGTCGGAGAAAACTGACTTTTCCCAATTTGCTGGATCCCAAGGCGGCCACTGCTACACAATATCGCGTGCGCGGAGTCCCGATGAGTTTTTTCATAAACCCTCAAGGGAAGGTTGTGGCCGCAGCCAGCGGTTATCGAAATTGGGATAGCCAAGAAGCCCACAAGATGTTCCAGCAGTTGCTGTCTGGAGCAAACTAGACAGATATTCAGCTCCGATGTGTTTTAAGGTTAAAAAGTGCTTCAAAATCCATGGAACGCTGCTCAAAGCGTTGGCCTTAGATGTACCTCTCTTAAACAGCCTCTTTAGAAAAACAGAATATTGCCGGTATGATCAAACCTTGACAAAATGCCACAATGTAGTATTTTACCCTAAGGTTACATGGGTTGCAATGATAGATGCTCTGCCCGCAACTAGTTTTATTGATTAAAATAACAGGCTGGCAATCAAATGAATAGAATATCTTTTAACAGAAAAAAGGTTTTGATTTTCAATTCGGTTACCATGATACTTTTATGTACCCTTTTTGTTGTGGTCTTTGCGCCCTTGTGCCTTTTCTCACACCATGATGCTGATATTGATACCAGCGACAATTGTCTATTTTCAGCCCATTCCTTTACCTATCAAGAGGATGGTCTGTCAGCGTTTTTCATATTACCTTTTCTGGGAGTATTCTTCTTGATATCAAATCTCATTATCCCGGAAGGGTTAACTTTATCTCCCTATCGACCTCCACGACTTCACTTCTAAATTTCTACTATTTTAGTTCATCCACTTTCCGGCTATTGACGAGAGCTTTTTGACCAGATCGGCAATGAACCTTATTTGCAGGAAAAAATCGCTCAATTTAGATTAAAGTCTCAGCATTAATATTCCTATATAAGGAGTTAACAATGTCAAAATGGAAAAAATGGCGGGAGGCAATCGGTCTTGCCGCCTTAGATTATCCTGTTCCCACCCATGCCAATTCTTTTTGGTGCTCTCTTGGGGGGGTCACACTGTTTTGTTTCTCTGTGACTATAGTCACCGGGATAATACTGACTCAATTTTACAACCCTGCACCACAGATAGCCCATGCAAGCGTCCGTTATATCAGCGCCGCAACCGGGCTTAAGTTTGTGCGTTCCCTGCATCACTGGAGTGCAAATTTAGGTTTCATGCTGCTGATTGCCCACATGCTGCGGGTTATGTTTAGCGGCGCCTTTCGGCCTCCCCGAGTCATCACATATTTAGCTGGATTGGCATTGTTATTTGTCGTTTTCCAGACTTTTTTTACGGGTACAGTGCTTAAGTGGGATCAGGAGGGCTACGAAGCCATGGAGCATTTCGTGGCTGTAAACAAGTTGCTTGGCCCTTTGGGTGCCGTGTTTCAGGAAGATTTTACCCTGTCAACATCCATGCTGGCCCGCATGTACGGTTTGCATGTGGGAGGTTTGCCCCTGCTGCTGTTTTTGTTGATTGTTGTACATCTTTTTTACGTAAAACACTTCGGTATTGCACCAAAACCTTTCCAGAGCCAAGCAGACTACCAGTCCAGCTTGTCGCAGGGAGCAACTTTTAGCCGACATTCAATAGGGCTTTTAAAGTACGGCTCGGTGTTGCTGATTATCCTGCTTGGTTTGGCCTTTTTCTTTCAGCCGGGCTTACTTGATGCGCCCAAACCCGGAATTGAAGTGACCAAGCCACCATGGTTGTTCTGGATTTTCTATCCAATCGAGTCTGCCATGGGTATCTCCGGAATTTTGGTGGGGTCGGCGGTATTGTGCGCAGGTTTTCTCCTTATTCCAGTATTGGGAATGACTATTAAAGATGAGAAAAAGTTTTTTAGGGTAGTCAAGGTGCTGGTTGTCATAGGGTTGATTGTGTGGATAGCCCTTATGGCCAAAACTTATTTTTCGCCGGTAATGCAACACATATAATGAAACAACGGAGGTAAAAATATGAATAAGAAGAAAGTATTCAACTTTGTACTCGCGATATTTATAGCATTTTGGTTTGCTTGCTCCGTATCAACTTTTGTATGGGCTCACGGTGAAGGAACCAAGATCGTTCCGGAATCGCTTACCGTCAAGGCAGGTTCGGAATTGAAAGTAACGGTCAACGGACTTGTCGGCGCCAAAACAGCTTCCTTTAAGCTCACGGGGATGACCGGGAAGTTTGAACTGGGCGAGTTCCCCATTACAAGTGACGATTTCACTCAGGTAATACCGATACCGGCAGATTTGCCACCGGGCAGCTATCGGCTGACCGTCGAAGGAGGTGAGAAAAGCGCAAAAGTTGTAATTAACATTAACTGAATCGAAATCCAGCGGATAAAAGCCAATATCGGCATTTACAATTGGGGCGTATGTCTGTCGCCATTAAATTTTATGGTAGATCATATGCCCTGATTGTGAATTAGTTATAAAACCTCATATTTGGCTAAATTCGAATTTCATATGTAGCCCCTCCTTCACTGCAGCCCAACCTTGCGAAGTGCACTCACTATAAGATCAAGATCAGATTGATTTTTATAGGGCCATTTTTTTGTAATATGCTTTATGGAAAATTCGGGATTTAACTTGAGAACTTCTGCGGCAGCAGCACGTGCTTCTTCTTCACGGCCCAATAAGCTATAAGCAGCTGTTAGACTAATATTTGTAAGGAGATCATGTGGGTTGCTATGGAGTACTTTCTTAAATTCTTCGATTGCCTCTTCATACTTCCCTAAATGCATATAGTTCATCCCTAACATCAACAGGAAGCGCTTTGGAGGTATAGGGTCGAGACGCAGGGCCTTTTTAAGCGACGCAATGGACTCCTCGTGTTTGCCAGCATAGTGTAAAACACGTGATAAATAACCAAGGCATTGAGCCGAATTGGGCGCCAATTCGATAGCCTGCTCTCCTTCGGCAATGGCCTTTGCATACTGCCTCTTCATTAAATAGAGTTGGCCCAGTAAGGCATGCGCAGGGCCGTCAAAGTCATCAAGCATGATGGCCTTTTGCGATTTTTCAAAGGCTTGCGCTAAAGACTCCTCAGGGGACTTACTCGAACCAAGATGGATATCAAACAAGTGGGTCCAAGCCAGAAGTCTGTACGCTTCCGCATAGGCCGGATCCAAAGCAATGGCTTCTTTGCCCATTTGCTGGGCCTGAGCATTAGCCTCTTTGTTGGAATGCCTAAAATGGTCAATCCCATGCAAGACTTTTATATAGGCCTCAAGATTATTCGTGCCTTTAACCATCATACGAGCCATTTCCCCGTATTCCAGTTTCACATCCAGAACTCCCAAAACCTTCATTGTGATTTCAGCTTGTATGGTGAATATGTCTTCCAAATTCCGATCATAACTTTCGGACCACAAGAGATTCCCTGTTATCGCATCAATCAATTGGGCAGAGACCCTCAGCCTGCCGCCTGATTTCTGGACGCTGCCTTCCAATACATACCGAACCCCAAATTCTTCGCTCACTTGCTGAGCCTTTACCGGCTTGCCCTTGTAAGTGAATGTCGAGTTTCGGGCAATAACGAACATCTCTGATATTTTAGAAAAGGCCGTAATAATATGTTCACTTATCCCGTCCGCAAGATAATCCTGGTGGGGGTCTTCGCTCATGTTTTCGAACGGCAGCACGGCAATTGAGGGCTTATCGGGAAGTGGAAAGGTCATCCTTTCTTCAGAGGCGACCTCTACAGGGGTTGAAGGATGCAAGTAATATTCCCAGATCGCTAAACTCCCCGCCACGACTATGAACAATATCACACCTGTTAGAGTTGCCCGCCGCCGCCACTTCGCCTCGGCGCTTTTTTCACCGAAGACCTTGCCGGCTGCCTCGGGCTCCATGAGAACTCGATAGATCCGCACCGGCTCAGCGATGTTCTTAACGCGGTGCTCTCCCAGATATTCATAACCCAGAGTTAGCTTGTTCTTCACTTGATCATAGACACTTCTCGAAATGCAAATACCACCCGGATCGGCAAAGTTCTCCACCCGGGCGGCTACATTTACTCCATCGCCATAGATTCGTTCACCCTCTTGGATTACATCCCCAAGGTTAATTCCAATGCGAAACTCCATCCTGCGGTTTTCGGGTAGTTTAGCGTTCCTATTCTTAAGCTCCTCTTGGGCCTCTACGGTACTCCGCACCGCATCGACAACACTGGAAAATTCAGCCAGTATGTTGTCGCCAGGAGAATCAACAACCCGGCCCCTATTCTTTTGTATGACTGTGGCGATTAATTCTCGATAGGTAGTTAGGGTTCGGACGGTCGCCTCCTCATCCTCGCCCATGAGGCGACTATAGCCCTTGACATCAGCACTGAGGATAGCGGCGAGCTTACGTTTGAAGTCCTGTGTGGCCATGGGTTATCCATCCCTTAAGAAGATTTGAAAGTGCCGGAATAAAGCAAATGGGGATATTAATAAAAAAATGAGAGCATTAACTAATTTTGCATCTAATTCAATAATTTATTAATAAATATCCTTTTTGACTAACTGTGTCAAATCAAATAACAAAATCTTTTAAAGTGACAAAATTGAAACAGGACAATCCTTCATTGACAAAATGAATCCGGCATAGCTTGACATACAATTGGTCAATTACCATATTAAGATAATATCGAAAAGAGTCCTATAGCTGAATTTGTTATCTCCCTAAAGGAGGGCTTATGAATATGCTTTTAAAATCATATATTACCTCGAAGTGCTTCACTATCTTTATTATTTTGATATTGATTATTTCACTGACTATTTCACTGACATTTGCCCACGGTCCCAAGAGTCACGGCGGGTCCGAATTTTCAGCCTTGCAGGCTGCTAAAAAAGGTATTACACTGTATGATCGGCTGGTAGCATCCGGCAAGCTTAAAGGGCCCTGGGAAACGGATCTGACTAATATCGAAGTATTCTCGCGCCAAAAAAGAAGCCAAAAAAGAGAGCTTGTTGTCAAATTCAGTCGCACCAAAGGTGAACCTCAATCGGTTTATATTTTTTTTACTGATAAAGGGGAGTACAGCGGCTCAAATTTTACCGGAACTTAAAGGCTTAGATGAACACGACCGATCACCCCAAAAAATTGGCCCGCTCTGAGTGGGGTCCGCGTTTGTGCGATTGGCCATTGACCGGAAGAGTACTGGTAACCACGATCATTGTGATGATGTCCATAGGGCTCTGTTTTGCCGTCGGACAGATCATCGTGCATGATATTATTCCCACCTTTTCAGCTGATAGCAAACAGATGGTGTCGGATCACAGTGATATGGAAAAAAAATCCGATATGCGGGGGGATCTATTTAAAGATGCTCCCGGCGATCTGTTTGCCGATGACTCTGGAGAAGAAAAGGCCGTCCCTTTTTACCAAACCGATGAGTTTATCTTTGCCCTGAAATTTACCCACATCCACATTTTCGGCATGAGCGCCATCTTCATCCTGATGGGGATGATCGTCCTTTTCCTTGACCTTAGCATAAAGGCCCGCGTCTGGCTGATTGTACTTCCCTTCATCGGTGTTATCATCGATTTGACATCCGTCTGGCTGAAGCTGTTCGTTCACCCCGCCTTTTTTTGGCTGCACATCCCTGGCGGAGCGCTATTTGGAGTAGTTTTTGCCATCGATGCCGTTCTAATGCTTCAGCAGATGTGGACAAATCCTTCCGCAGGTAACTTATAGCCCAAATTCCGTAGCATCTCAAAAAATCCTTATACTTGAGCCTGTCGTAGCGTAGAAGATTTATCCGTCTTTGGAGGATCCCGCTCATCGGGGACGCAGAGATCGGGCAAAAGGGGAAGTTTTGAAACAGGATCACGTGTATATTATTTACCCACCTAGATAGCCCTGAAAAGCGCAAGTCGGTTACTTTTTATCCATTTTTTTATGTCTTTTCACAAAAAGATAACACTTCCTCTCATAATGAAAGTGAATAATATTTGTAAATTTAAGCAGTTAAACTTAAGCACTACAATGTGGCACAGCTTTTGCTTTAGAAATATAATAAAAAGCAAAGAAAACTTAGCGTGGGAGGTATTGCCTTGAAAAAAACAACGACTTTACCAGAAATTTTTATCGATCCGGTCTGTATG
>JAQYVG010000183.1 GCA_030145595.1 Desulfobacterales bacterium
CGCAGAGAATTCTCGCCGTAATCCATCGCCACATAAATGGATAGCAAGACATGTTCCCCTTGGCCGGTCGGGACCTTGTATCGCCAGAAACCGCTGCCGTTATATTCAAAACCAAAAGAATCAAAGCAATCGTTGCAGATCTCCTGCGAGTAGCCCTGGAACACCAGCCATGCCCGGCAGCGGGTGAACATAATCCACCGATTTTCAGGAATCTTAGAGTCCATGTTTGCCGCCAAAAGGGCATCATACCGGCTGGCAAGTTCTCCCCAGGAAGCGTTGGCCCTTAGCATGGCACCCCGGCCGTTGGTGCCGAGCAAAAGGAGCGGATGATCCGACAGATCCTTCCGAGAATAGACCTGTTTTACCGTTGCATCCTCGGCCCGGGAAAGGAAAAGAAGCGGCCCGTCAACATCTTGAGTCTTGCCGGTGGTATAAACCGTTAATTTCAGAATAAGTGAACGGTGTGTTCGGGGGGAGGGCAGCGGATAAAAAAGCGCAAAAAACGATCCGTCCCGGCAAGGCAAACTTTCTTCTTGGGCAAGGCATCGGTTTTTATCGATAATTCGAGCTCGAAAAGGAGTGTCAACACGTATTATCAGAAAATGGCCGGGGGGCACCATTACTTCACGCCTAATGTCACGGGGCCATTGCCAGGTTATTACGCGTGGTTCATGGCTGAAAGGATTGAGACTGCGGCAGTATTCAACAGGATCTTCTGCCAATTGCTGCGCAGCCTGATCCGGATTAAATGCGCCTATATCTTGCGTACCGTTGTAAAACTTCCAAACATCCATGGCTTTGGCACGCAAGCACTGCCTTTTGATTCGCTCCGGGACCAGCAGGTCTTGAGAATCTGCCTGCAAGACAAGGTCAAGATCATTGCGGTCGGTGGTGAGACAGAGAACACGGCCGGGATCAAGGAGACAAGTTTGCCGGCCGTTAGATTCGGTAATGGTCACCTTTTTCGCGGAGATAAGATCCACAAAGACCGACCCTTGCATGCCTGTTTGCTTAAAATCCCAGGCTCCTAAGGTTTCGCGCTCATCGTCCAGATTGGCCACGATAAGCAGCTTTTTCCCTGACGGCAGATGGTGTCTAAGTAAGGCAATATGATTCCCATGGCCCTGTTGGATCATCTTTGTCTCAGTTTGGTCGTGAAAGGCCGGATGCACTTTTAACAGTGTATTGAGACGCCGGATGTGTTTCACCTGGTTGGTTTTGGCGTTCCAATTCAGCGAAGGCGCTTCATGGACGTTAATCTTTTCGGTTGCATACCATTCCACCCCGTTGGCAAATCCAAAACCGCCCTGGTGACTGCAAAGGGCACACAGGGCTGTACGCATGCGAGCAAAGACCTTTGACCGTGCAGCCAGACGGGGGTTATCGTGGGTTTCTGCAAAATGGACCGTATTGCCGTCACTGCGTGATATCTCGTTGGATTCGGGAAGATAGGTTTCGATCTGGGTGCGATCATAGTTTTGAAACAGCTCTGAATAGGCCCAGTTGAAATTGGCTTTGTTTAAGATATCACGGGTCACGGAAACTTTTCCACCAAGCCCTTCCAGCAGAAAAATTGTGTCAGGATACTGCTTCCTTACGGCGGCAAGGATGTATTGCCAGGCAGGGACCGGAATCATATATCCTGCATCGCAGCGGAATCCGTCTACTCCCCGGCGACACCACGTAAGAAAAACATCGGCCATGTATTGCCACAGGTCTTTGTTAGCGTAATCGAGGGATGTCAGGTCTTCCCAGACTACTCCCCAGGCGCCGGGAACCTTGATCTGACCGTCCGGGTCCCGGACAAGCCATTGGGGGTGAGTTTCATGTAGATCGGCGGCCCAGCCGGTGTGGTTGATGGCGATGTCAATGAAAATCTTGGCCTGACGTTCATGGATGGCGTCTACCAGTTCGATGAATTGCTCCAGGGGCGTGGCCCGGGGGTCGAATTTGGCCAGGGCCGGATCAACGGCGGTAAAACTCAAGGCAGCGTATGGACTTCCAAATCTTCCCATGCGGGCGTATGTGGTGGGTGTGGGATGGATCGGAAGCAACTGGATGATACGGCATCCGAGTTCCCCTATAATGAAATCGAGTTCTTTGATCAGGTCGCGAAAAGTTCCCGAGGGAGGAATTACAGCATAACCGTTCTTGTCCAGATCTCGGATTAAATCATTCTCTGCCGTATTTAAAAGATTGTCCAGTTTGTTCGGACCGAACTGTCGCACAAAGGCATTGTATATAATGTTTGCGCAACAGGTGTCCGCCGCTTCCACATTGATGACGACATTAGGTCCCTCCGGCCACACCGGGATAGTTGCGTCATCACTCAAAAAGAAGCATTTGGCTTCAAAATGCCCGACTTCACAAAAAGGGAGGGTAATCAGAAAGTTGCGGTCGTCAACACGCTTCATGGGGATGTCAAACCAGTCACGGCCTAGGGGCGGTTCATCGCTTTTTATGGCCCTGACGATTTCATCCCTTGAGGTTTCGGCCTGTCCGATATTTGTGCGCAGCCATGCACTTCCTTTTTGGGGGTTTGAAAGTGAAAGTGTAAATGATCGGGTGTCGCCCCGAAACATAATAATACGTGTTCCGGGTGCAGGATCTTGAATGACGAGATTTGAAATATCCATTGAAGCTCGTTGTTGAGTTTTGGAGTAATAATATTCAAGTTCAGCCAGAATCAATATGCGGGGAGCTTTATTCAGTCTTGTCCCGGTAACGTTCTTGAATAGATCTGAGTACGTTGAGACTGGAAAAAAAGATTTCCACAAGCTCCGGATCAAACTGGCGGCCCGCTTCTTTTTCCATTATATCAAGAACTTGAGATTCATTCCAGGCCTCTTTATAGACCCGTTCCGAAGAAAGGGCATCAAAAACATCCGCTAAAGCGACGACTCTGCCGAAAATTGGAATTTCTTCGCCCTTTTTGCCGCGGGGTGTGCCGTCAGGCAGGGCATAACCGGTTAGCGCCGCGTTGGTGGATACATCGACATATCCGGGATACCCCTTGCCGTCCCAGCGTTCATGATGGGTCAGGGCGACCTGCATAGCTGTTTCGTCAAAATCCGACTGGGCGTCCAGAAACAGGCGCGCCCCTAAAACAGCGTGCTGCTTCATGATTTCAAACTCATCGTTGTTGAAGCGCCCGGGCTTTTTGAGTATCAGATCGGAGATAGCTACTTTGCCGACATCGTGGAGCATAGCTGCCATGCGAAGACTGTCGCGGGCTCTGTCGATTTCCTTGGGGGCAATTTGCTGTCGGCGGGCCCATTGTTCATAGAGTTCCACAGCATAGCCGCCCACGCGGTTGACGTGGGCGCCGGTTTCCATGGGATCGCGCAGTTCCGACATCCGAATCATACGAAGCAAAATGGTCCGTGTCATCTGGGCCCGTTCCAGGGCGACGGCAGCTATGCTGGCAAAATGGAGCATAATTTTTTCGTCGTTTTTCGAGAACGGTATGGACTGCTTGGCCTCATCTTGGGCGTTGATAATCTGCAGGATGCCGAGAATGTCCCCCCTGGCTGTTTTTAAAGGGACGGTGAAGACGGAGCGGGTGGTGTATCCGGATGTTTCGTCAAATTTTTTACTAAATTGGTAGGGGGCTGTAGGTTCGATTTTGTAAACATCCGGCAGGTTGAGGAGGCGTCCGGTGGTGGCGACATAGCCGGCAATACTTTTCGTGTCAATGGGGATAGTAAAAGTTGAATAGATCAGTTTTTCCCCTTCGGGCAGACGACTTTGGAAAGTGTCGTTCTGCGTGTAGGTAAAGTTGAGTCTGTCCTTGTCGCGTATGTATATGGATCCCGCGTCGGCGTTGACAAAACGCCGGGCATCGAAAAGAACGTGTTCCATGAGTATATCCAGATCTTTGACCTGGTTGAGTTCGACTCCCAGCATCGTAAGTTTGTCCAGCTTCTCTTTTTCGGTAAGCATGCTGTCTCCTTTAAGTACTCCACTCAAATAGTGCATGGAGGGGAAAATGATCCGAGGGATAAACATCCTCGATGGCATCCCGGTCGATTTTACATTCCTTTATATCGAGTGTGCCGCGATAAAGAATCCAGTCGATTTGATCGCCGTTGGCATCGCCAGTGAATCCATGATGAGTGCCCGGAAAGGGCTCTTGAAAGACGCTTTGAAAATACGTCTTTATTTTGGCTGAGTGCTGATTTTTTCCGGTGAATATATTGTGGCAGGGACTCAAGGGAGCGGCATTAAAGTCGCCGATCAGAATGGCCGGGATATCGGACGGCAGATATGAAAGGCGCTTTGTGATCAGCTTGGCACTTTCGATTTGAACCGAAGCATCAAAATCAAAGTGGGTATTGGCACATATGAGCCGGCGGCTGTTTTTTTCGAACATGCCGATGGTACACTGTCGCGGCCAGAGACTTTTCACAGGCCGGCTCGGTATCGCTGGCGTGGGGCTCAAATAGAAATGTTCCTTATAAATGCATGACCAGTCTTTTTTATAAAAAATAATGTTGTTTTGCCAAAAGGGCGGTGCGGGATTCCTCTGGCCGATAAAATTATAAGCAGTCAGTATGTCGGCCAAATAATCGATTTGGAAACCATTTGCTTCCTGAAAGCCGATAAAATCCGTGTGATATTTGGCAAGTAATGCCGGAAAGATCTTTCGGCGGTTTTGCCATTTATTGGGGCCGTCGTCTGCCAGCCCAAAACGTAGGTTGAGTGTTAAAACTGAAAGCATAGTCTTTTACGACTTCATCAAATCTGCTTCTATTAGATGGCGATATTTTGTAAGATCAATGCTGATCTTTTTAAAATTGTCGAAGGTGATATCCGTAAACGGCAGGTTTAATTTTTGCCTGATAATATCGAATATTGCAAGATAATTAAGAGTAATCCTTTTTTCCCATTGCAAACCGATCTTGGACGCAGCTGCCTTTATATACTCCTTTTTACCCTCAATCTCAAGAAAATCACCGAACGGCATGGTATCCAGGCAGAGTATGGTGTCATTGAAAATAAAGGTTTCTCGCCATTTTTCGTAGATCTGTGCTTGATGGAATCCGAGATGTTCCAGAATCAGTTTCATGGTGGTAAAATCACTGACTTGGACTTCAAGCTCCCTGAAGGTCTTGAATTGATCGTCTTTGATGGCGGGTTCGGATTTATAGGTCAATCTGTTTTTGGCATCCCGGCGAAGTCGCAGGAGGGATTTATTGCGAAGCAAGCTTTCATGGACATCATCAAACCGCATGTTTGTTTCAAAAACGCGGCTCTTAACGTCGGCACCGAGCTCCATAATACGTTCGCGGAGAGATTGAACATCGAAAAGATTAAATTTCACCTCGGTTTCAATATATTCCATGGGCGCATCCTATCCAGGACATTCCACGATTTCTGCGTTCAGGGTTCTGCGTTCTGCGTTTAACTCTGAACCCTTGAACCCCTGAACCCCTGAACCTCTGAACGCTGAACCTCTGAACCCTGAACCCTTTAACGGTTAAATTCGTTTATATTAGAATTGTGCTTATTTTACAAATTTATTTTTTCCTCTTGACACAAATGTATTTATTATTTAATTTCTTTAGGTTCTGGTTTTTGACAATTATATTAGGAGTGAAATACGGTGAAAAAGTATACATACAGTGCGAAACAATCTGATATAAAAGAGAAATGGATTGTAGTTGATGCCAAGGATGCGGTGCTCGGGAGGCTTGCCTCAAACATAGCTGCACGCCTTAGAGGAAAACACAACCCGCTTTTTACACCTCATGTTGATTCGGGTGACTGGGTTGTTGTTGTCAATGCGGATAAGATTGTCCTGACAGGCAGAAAATGGCAGAAGAAGATTTACTACCGGCACAGCGGTTACATCGGAGGGCTCAAAATGATCACCGCCCAGAAACTCATGGAAAAGCGACCTGAGGATCTTATCCGGTTTGCCGTCAAGGGTATGCTGCCCAAGAACAGACTCGGCAGAAAGCTTTTCAAAAAGTTGAAAGTTTATGCCGGTGATCAGCATCCGCATGCAGCCCAGCAGCCTGAGGCTCTGGTACTTTAAGCAAGCAACTCTGATGGCGTCGTAAAGAGTTCCATCTACTGCGCTTGTCCGCCTCAGGCGGGTTGTAGTATTCTTTCAGAATGAATTCAAATAAAGCGGCGTAGCCGCGTTTCATAAAATCGTAACACGATTTTATTTATAGAGGAATTGTATGCAGAAAGAAAACGTTTATTATGCGACCGGGAAACGAAAATCCGCCATTGCCAGAACCTGGATGATGCCGGGTACCGGTGAAATTACCGTTAATGATCGGCCTGTTGATGATTATTTCAAGGTTGCATCCGCAAGAGCGCTTATGATGCAGCCGCTTGTACTGACAAATACCGCCGGGTCCTATGATCTTAAAATCCGTGTTTTAGGTGGAGGTTATTATGGGCAGGCCGGTGCAATCCGGCACGGTATTTCCAAGGCTCTTATGAATGCCAATCCTGATCTCAGGAAGGCTCTGAAGAGGGCCGGCTTTGTTAGACGCGATGCCCGGGTCAAGGAAAGAAAGAAATACGGCCAGAAAGGGGCCAGGGCCCGCTTTCAGTTTTCTAAACGGTAGCATCCATTTATGTTTATTTAGTCCTGAAAAGCCTGGTCCTTTGGGCCAGGTTTGAGATATCTGGCTCTGCCTTGGAGTTTTGTGTCTAAAATCACAAATTCCAAGCACCAAAAAACAAACAAGCTCCAAACTACAAGCACCAAATTCCAAGGAAATTCCAAAGTTTGTTATTTTGAATTTCGGTTATTGTGATTTATTTGTAATTTGATGCTTGTTA
>JAQYVG010000184.1 GCA_030145595.1 Desulfobacterales bacterium
AAATACGGGCCGGTAACGACATTTGCCCTGAGTGTTACAATTTGCAATAGTTTTTGCAGCTCGGCAAATATTTAATTTAAATTAAAGGTGTTATGGTATATTGCAAAAACAGCGCAGATGTATTGCATATTGCAACACTTTTCGATGGCGGCGTAGGTTACACCGAAAATGGTCTTAAGGAATAAGGTTTTTTAGTTATTTAATAAGGTTGTCTCTCGCAAAGGCGCAAAGAGGCAAAATTCTATCTTTATTAGTTTGCGAGCTTTGCGCCTTTGCGAGATAATTTTAAGAATATACCTTTTATAAAGCAGTTTCAATATATTATACACAAGAATGATTTTTCCTGCTTGCAGGAAAAATATCGTTGCGAAAAACGCCGGATTTGTTTTATAGTGGGAGCAAAACACGGACAGGATCACACTATGCGCTTATTTAAAAAAGGACCGGACAAAGAGCCGCTATCTGAAATAGAAGAATTGAAAGAAGCGGTGATGCATGCAAGCATGCCGGAAGCAGTGGAAAAAGTTGCTTTCAAAGAGATCGAAAGACTTGCGAAAACCAGCCCTTCCAGTGGGGAATATACCATCGGTATTAATTATATCGATTATCTGGTCAGTCTTCCCTGGATCAGAATGACCGAAGATAATCTTGATATCAGGCGGGCCGAGTCAATTTTAGATGAAGAACATTTTGGACT
Source organism: Desulfobacterales bacterium (assembly GCA_030145595.1). Lineage (GTDB taxonomy): Bacteria > Desulfobacterota > Desulfobacteria > Desulfobacterales > UBA11574 > Desulfatibia_A. The sequence goes on from JAQYVG010000184.1 coordinate 698, forward strand.
GTCCGACATCAAGGATCGTATCCTGGAGCATCTGGCAGTTCGCATATTGAAGATGACCCGCCAGTATAACATCCTGGTTGTGGATGACGAAAAAATGACTCGTCGGAACCTGGAGCATGTTTTTACAAAAGACGGGTATTTGGTCGCAACTGCCGGCAGCGGCACTGAAGCGCTGGAACTTTTGCAAGAGAACTCCTTTGATGTCGTTGTGACGGACCTCAAAATGGAAAAGGTCGACGGCATGGATGTTCTGGATCACGCCAAAGCCAAGGATCCCGGTACCGAGGTCATTATAATCACCGGATACGCTACGGTACCGACGGCGATAGAAGCCATGAAAAAAGGCTCCTATCACTTTCTGGCCAAACCATTGAAGCTGAATGAAATCCGGGCCACTATCTCCAAGGCGTTGTTCAAGAAAAAAGATCGCCTGGAACCCAAAGGCCCCGTGCTTTGCTTTTCCGGTCCTCCCGGTACCGGCAAGACTTCTTTAGGGAAATCCATCGCCCGGAGTCTGGAACGAAAATTCGTGCGCATGTCTTTGGCCGGGATGAAAGACGAAGCGGAAATCAGGGGACATCGTAAAAGCTATGTGGGTGCTTTGCCCGGTAGAATTATACAGGAAGTGCGCCGGGCCGAAACAAGAAATCCGGTTATTATGTTGGATGAAATCGATAAAATCGGTCAGGACTTCAAAGGCGACCCGGCCGCGGCGTTGCTGGAAGTTCTCGATCCCGAGCAGAATACGCATTTTGTTGATCATTATCTTGATGTTCCTTTTGATCTATCGCGGGTTATGTTTATTGCTACGGCCAACACCATCGACCCGATTCCCGGCCCGCTGCTGGATCGCTTGGAGGTTATCAATCTTTCAGGGTATACCGAAGAAGAAAAAGAGAATATCGCCTTTAACTATTTAATATCCAGGGAAGTAGAAGAAGCCGGCCTTGCCGATGACCCTCCGGTGTTTACTTCCGAAGCAATTCGCAAGATCATCAGAGAATATACGCGCGAAGCAGGGCTTAGAAATCTGCAACGACAGATCGCTGCGGTCTGCCGCAAAATTGCCAGAAACACCTTGGCCGGTAAAAGCAAAGACAAGTCAAACAGCATCACTCCCGAGGTGGTGGAACAGCTTCTGGGTCCCAGAAAGTTTCATTTTGAAGTGACGGAAGGCAAAGACAGGGTCGGTGTTGCCACCGGTCTGGCATGGACCGAAGCCGGCGGACAGATCATATTCATCGAAGCGGCAAAAATGAAAGGGACAAATAATCTGACCCTGACCGGTTCTCTGGGCGACGTGATGAAAGAATCCGCCCAGGCGGCCATGAGCTACATCCGCAGCCATACCGAATTATTCAACATCTCTGAAGATATCTTTGAGCAGCATGATATCCATATTCACGTTCCGGCCGGGGCCATTCCCAAAGACGGCCCCTCTGCGGGTGTGACCATCGCCATTGCGCTGATTTCCCTGCTGACCGATCGCCCGGGCAGAAGGGATGTTGCGCTGACCGGTGAATTGACACTGAGCGGTAGAATCCTGCCGGTAGGCGGTGTCAAAGAAAAGGTTTTGGCGGCACATCGCGCCGGGGTGAAGACGGTAATTTTTCCGGGCAAAAATGAAGCGGATATCATGGATATACCCGCCGGCATCAAAAAAGATCTTAAAATTTATGCCATGGATGAACTACCCGAAATCGTTAATCTGGTTTTAAAGTAAACAGCAAAACTTTTTTCATTGCCACCAAGACACCAAGACACTAAGATTATTATACGTAAAAGTCATTTGTCACTTGTCATTGGAGTGCTACGCTTGAGGAGCACTTCGTTTGAGGAGCGGCCTGGCGGCCTTGAGGGATACCGATAATAAGACTTTTTCCCCCTTAAGCGGAGCGATCCTAAAGCATAGCGCTCTTTTTTATCCCCCTTCTTTGTGTCTTTGTGCCTTGGTGGAAAATCTATTTTTAGTTCCTGGATGTTACGTTATTAGCCGGAGCGCCTTTTCTTTGAGGTATTGAAAGACGTCGGGCCCTTCAGCGTCGGCCGGCTCCTTTTGCGATGTTACTTTGTGGATGAATTCAATTTTATCCTTGTCAAAACTGCCAACCTGCCGGTCGATTAAATTCAAAGCGTTGTGGATCAGGCTGTAAATGACCATGGGACCGAAGACAACTTCTTTGCTCTCTTGGCGGCTCAAAACGCCGAATCCCTTATGATGACTTATTTTAAAGGCCTTAGGGGCCGGTTCGTACCCCAGCATTTCGGCGAAAAGTTCCAGCGATTCGATAACGCCGTCGGCATAGTCACGTTCCAGTGACGCGCAGCCGTCTTTGACAATTTCGTCAAGATCGGACTCGTCAAAGCTAAGATCCAGCTTTTCGATACATTCTAGCTGAATGGTTTTGACCGAATCTTCCTTTTTGCTGATGACCACATCGCTGTCATTTAATATTTTAATGACATTGCGGATGCTGATCATCTCTTTAACCGTGGGGCTTTTGCGCAAAGCCACGTCTTCGACAAAGGTGTTATAGATGGCCAAATCATTGTCGAGCACCAGAATGGTGGTCTGCTCGGCAGCGGCATCTTGCAAATATAGATCAAGATCCCGCTCTTTTCTATGGGTATAAGTGCTCATTTCAAGCAGGCTGCGCATGATATTCTTATCTGCCTTGCGGCCGCTGTCCGGTGGTCCAATGGTTGCGATTACCTGTCTTGCCAGGCGGTTGATTTTGATTTTCTTTAAAAGATTTTCTTTAAAAGACATGATGTTTCCTTTATCTTCTTAATAACCACTTGATATTTACTGCTTGGAGGGGCTTGCCACCAAGGCACCAAGGCACTAATGTCAGTAATCAGTAATCAGTAATCAGTTATCAGTTATCGGTTATCAGTAATCAGTTTTTCCTTACTGATCACTTCTCACTGATGACTTTTTACCCGTGAGTGTCTTAGTGGCTGAATCATTGATGTTAATATAATGCTAACATATCGGTTTGAGCAAGTAAACCACGTCCTTCCCAATCCCAACTGGTGACTTGACCAGGAGACCATATTCTTGTATATTCACCAAAATTTGCATAAATTGTTGTGCAAAAAGATTTGTAAAAGGATAAATCATGAGCAAGACAGCAAAGCTAGAATTTGAAGGTAAAACTTATCAGTTCCCTGTTGTTACAGGTACCGAAGGTGAAAAGGCCATCGATATATCGCAACTGCGCTCCAAGGCCGGACTGATTACGCTCGATCCGGGCTATGCCAACACCGGCAGCTGCGCAAGTTCCATTACCTTTATGGATGGGGAAAAAGGCATTTTGCGCTATCGCGGTATTCCGATTGAACAACTGGCCGAGCATTCCAGTTTTATCGAGACCGCCTACCTGCTAATCAACGGCAGGTTGCCCACCGCAGAAGAACTCAAGCAGCTTTCGATGCTGTTCAATGATCATTCCCTGGTGCATGAGGACATGCAGATTTTTTATCAGAATTTTCCCAGGGGTGCGCACCCTATGGGCATCCTTTCATCCATGGCAAATGCTTTAAGAAGTTTCTATCCCGAACTGCAGGTAATTGAAGAAGAGATCAACATTACCGTTACCAGACTGCTCTCCAAGGTGCGCACTATGGCGGCCATGTCATACAAGATATCCAGGGGTCACAAGGTCGTTTATCCTCGCCCCGATTACAAGTATTCGGCCAATTTTATGCACATGATGTTCGATACGCCGGTCAAGCCTTATGAGATCAATGAAACGCTGGTGAAAGCATTAGACGTTTTTTGGATTCTGCATGCCGATCATGAGCAGAACTGTTCGACTTCCACCGTAAGGCTGGTGGGCAGCGGCAGGGTCAATCTTTACGCTGCTATTTCAGCCGGGATCGCCGCCCTCTGGGGGCCGTTGCACGGTGGCGCCAACCAGGCCGTTATTGAAATGCTGAAAGATATTCAAAGAGACGGCGGTAATCATCAGCGGGCCGTTGAAAAGGCCAAAGACAAAAAAGACCCCTTCCGGCTTATGGGGTTCGGCCACCGGGTTTACAAGGCCTATGATCCCCGTGCCAAAATAATTAAAAAAATGTGTGACAAGATCCTTAAAGAGCTTAATATCAGTGATCCGTTGCTCGACCTGGCCAAGGAACTGGAAGAAGTCGCCTTAACGGATGATTATTTTATTGAAAAAAATCTTTATCCCAACGTCGACTTTTACAGCGGTATTGTGCTGCGGGCCATGGGAATTCCCACCAACATGTTTACGGTCATGTTTGCTATCGGCAGGCTGCCCGGATGGATCGCGCAATGGAAAGAGAGCATGGACGATCCCATGTGGAAGCTGGGACGGCCGCGTCAGGTCTATACCGGACCTGTTATTACGGATTATATCCCCATGGATCAACGCTGAGTCCGAATTTTTCATGAACATCATAGATACCAGGCTTAGAAGCTTGCTGCAGCGGCTCAACCTGAGTTCAGCGGTCAAGCCGGCAAACCTGCATGAGGAAAGAGAAGCCTTTTTGCATCCTCGTTTGCCGCGCAGGAGAAAATCTCCTGTGTTTCAATATGAAAACTCCCCTTTAAAATATGCCGGCGTTGATCCGGTTTTACCTCTTGAGACCTTAGATGCTCCGGATGAAGTAGTTGAAATCTATCAGCAGAAGCAGCACGAGCTGTATCTTACGAAGGATATGTTTGCTGCGGTCGGCAGCGACAAGTTTACCCGGCGTGCCATTGAAATTTTTGGTGCCCCAACCGCTGAGGATGCCGGGAAAGCCCGCGAAGTACTTATGAGGTTCGCCCATGTTACCCCTCTGGAAGGAAGCAGCTCCGCAAGAGAATTTGCCAAAATACTAAGGACTCGTTTAGAGGAACTCGGTATTTCTATGAATATTACGCTGCTCTCTTCCATGGCGACCAGGATTTCGGTAGACGCCGCCTCCGGCACAATCTGTCTGAACAAGAATACCTTGTTTGCACCGCAACAGATACAGCGCCTTTTGGTACATGAAGTCGATACCCACGCTGTTCGCATTCACAACGGCTCTTGTCTGCCGTGGGGCATTTTCTCCATGGGCACGGCCGGATACAGGGAAGCCGAAGAGGGGCTGGCGGTCTACCTGGAACACCGGTCCGGGCACCTCTATCCTTTTCAAAAGAAGATATATGCAGGGCGCTGCCTGGCGGTATACCTCTCGCTATCAGCCGGTTTTGCAGAAGTCTTTGAAGAGCTGCGGGACTATTTTGATGAAAAGACGGCGTATGCTATCGTCGAGCGGATAAAAAGGGGGCTGTGCGACACTGCCCATGCAGGTGCGCTTACCAAGGAATTCCATTATTTTACCGGTCCCGATAAGATTAGGTCGTATCTTCACCGCGGGAACGATCTGGCAATGCTTATGGGTGGAAAAATAGCTTTCAAACATGTACAAGTAATGGAAAAACTGGTACAAGACGGTTTTGTAGATACCTCGAAATGGGTTTTCCCGTTGGCAATGAACGATGATAAATAATTTGTACCAGTTGAAGGATGCCTTAAGTAAATATCAGGGGACCTGGGCCTGGGTAGGCCAGAGGGGCATTGATGCCTATACAGTGTTTGACTTTGTTCCCGTAGAAGCGGTGTTCTGTTGCGACTTTGGTGCGGAGTATGCCGGTCTTTGGGCCGCGGAGCGCCTGTTTTCTGTTGAAAAGAATCTTACAAGACGAGAAAACTGGGGGAACCGAGATCTTGAAAAACTGTGGGAAGGGTCGCTCCGCAAACGGATCGAAACATACATTGACGCTGCTAATGCTCCCATCTACACGGTCTGCTACCGCTCTCTTACGGCTTTAGAAAATGACCGGCGCTTTCGGGTTCTGGCGCCCTCCCTGGCGCTTAAAGATCTGTTTGACGATAAGTTGCGACAATTGCAACTGTTCTCCCGGCTGGGTGTAAAGACCCCGGCGACCCTGGTCTGCCGGCTGGATGAGATAACCTTTGCAGAGGCCGGCGATACCCTGGACGGCCCCTTTGTCGTTCAGCCCCCGGTGGGCTC
>JAQYVG010000185.1 GCA_030145595.1 Desulfobacterales bacterium
AGGTTGGAGGTTGGAGGGCTGAAAAAGATGAACATCGAACATCGAACGTTCAACATCGAATGGCGAATGAAAGAAAAGGTAAATAATGAAAGATGAACATTGAAGATTATTTAACGAAAAAGTTTATGTATGAGATTTTTTCGGTTATAAAATGATTTGAGGAGCGGAGCGACATCATTATTCGATGTTCGACGTTCGATGTTCGATGTTCAGTCTGTTCGGAGGTCAGAGGTCAGGGATCAGTGAACAGTAAGCGGTAACCAGTTATCAGTTATCAGCAACCAGCAACTCGTAACCCGCAACCCGCAACCCGTACCCCGTAACTCGCAACCCCTAATCAGCAACCAAAGCCAGTTGTAGCGAAGCGGAAATCCCGCTGAAAGCGGGGCATCCAGTATCCGGTGATCAGTGAGCAGTGAACAGTAAGCAGTGTTCAGGTATCAGTAATCAGAATCCCGTAACCCGTAACCCGCAACCCGTAACTCGCAACCCGCAACCCGCATCTTATCCATAAAGTCATCACATGTTATTAGAAAAATGTTTTGTCGCAAAACGAACAAACCTTACAACTAAAAACTAAATATAATCAGTTAAATTAGCACAATTTCGAAATCTTTCAGACGAAATGAATCACATCTTCAAATTATTTTTCGTTGACATATGATGCCGTTTGTTTTATGTTTCATATGTTTCATCTGTTTCATTCGTTTAGGTTGAACTGCAACAGCGCGCGCATTCACCGTCCCGCCAGGGCGGCTCGGCGGGAAGCTTCAATTTGTCTATTAAGGGGACTTAATGCCAGAAACTGATAATTGTTATTCTATTCCCAAGGCGGCAAAGCATTGCTCCATCAGCAGGGTTACCCTCTGGAGATGGGTCAAGTCAGGAAAGCTGAAAGCATTCCTCACTCCTGGCGGTCAATATAGAATCCGTAAAGAGGATCTGGAATTGTTTATCAGTGGAAAGATGGGACACCTCCCGCAGGTTGAATTTATTAAAGAAAAAAAGATTCTGATTGTTGATGATGACTTAGGTGTTCAGAAGCTGCTTATCAGAATGTTGTCGACCAATGGATTTCGAACAGAAGTGGCTTCAGATGGATTTGAGGTCGGTGTCAAGACCGTAGAGTTTAAACCGGATCTTATGGTACTGGATCTGTATATGCCCAGAATGGACGGCTTTGAGGTCTGTAAGCAAATCAAAGAAAATTCAAGTACCTCTCATATAAAAGTATTAGCCATAACAGGTTATGATACTCAAGAAAATAAAGATCGAATTTTGAAAGCAGGTGCTGATGGTTATCTGGTAAAGCCTGTACAGAGAAAAACACTGCTTCAAAATATAGATGATCTTTTGAAAGGTGAGGTATGAACCTAAAAAGGAGGCTGCATGCACGATGTTCAAATAAATCCAATAAAAAACAGGCTTTATATCACTCTGGGAGATTGTAATTACTCCGGTTTTGCTGAGTACGTCAACCAAATCGAAAACGCCTGTAAGTATTTGGTTCCCGGTTTTACCTGCCTGGCAGTATTAAATAGAAAAGGGATATTGCGCCAGAGCGACAAAGACCTGCTGTTTAACACCGCCGATCTGGTTTATTCATATGGTGCCAGTAAAATAGTTAATGTTAAAAAAAGCAATAACACCTCAGGTTTCCTGCGTCGGAGGCTAATCAGTTTGCAAACCGATTTTCCCATCGAAAATGCAGAAAATATCCGGCAGGCAGAGGAGATTCTTGATGGGAAAAAATATGAGGAAAAGTCTTTGGCTTCAGCCGGATGAAGCACATAGAATGATCATATTACCCTATTTGCACTAAAACACAATTAGGGAGGGGCCGGGGATCAGGGATCAGGGAGCAGCAAATGAGTTTTGTATTATGAGTTATATCTAATTTAGACTTGCGTTATAAAATTCAGATGAAATTTGTTTCCTGATCTCCGACCCCTGACCCCAGACAACTTTCAATAGAGCGTTTACGATATCGTTAACCATGAAAAACAGAAAAAATTCTATCGAAAGAAGGAAACATAATCGGCTTAGGGTCAGAGAAGGCGGATTTGCCATGATCATGTCAGCACCTGCCAACTTAGGCCAAATTGAAGATATGAGCATGGGTGAAATTGCGCTTGCTGTTCTTAAGGCTAAGCCTCTCAAAATGGGACAGATCGTGAACATCAGCAAAGGCGGACTTGCTTTTCGTTATATTGACAGCGAAGTTGAAGCCGGCAAATTATCTGAACTAGACATATTATTTGCCCAAAACGGCTTTCATTTGAAGAAAGTACCGTTCAAAATCGTGGCAGATTATAAGGCGGCAAGTGAGTTTCCATTCAGTTCAATAGTAATGAGACAAAGAAGTGTGCAATTTAAGGAAATAAAGCCCTACCAGATCTCTCAGCTGGATTATTTCATAAAAAATTACACCAAAGGTGAAGCTTGAGCTCCAGGTTGTCTTTTCTCTTTATCCTGCAAATGTTGCCTCTTCTCAAAAAAATATCAGCCATTTTCTTCATTTTTCATCGTCAGGGTGAACTTTGCATGCGAACTTCAGATCGCAAGAAAGGATTGCAACAGATGCCGAATGCATCTCTAGTGGGGATGGCTCGCCCGGCGAGCATGCTTCTGGTCTGGATGGTTTTATTTGCTGCGACTGCGGATACTGTTTCGATCCAAGCGGCAGAGACGGGTCGACCTGTTACGGTGAACTGCGATGTGCAAAATACAGCTTGCAGGCAGGAAATCTCCGGCACTGAGGTTACGTTTGATATCAACCCCAAACCGGTAAGAGCCATGACAGACCTTAGATTCAGGATAACCCTTACGGGCGAACAACCAAAGGCTTTACCCTATATTGATCTTGGAATGCCGGGTATGAAAATGGGGCCCAATCAGGTGTTCATGAAAACCATTGGTGCAGGTGTCTATGAGGGCGTGGGCATTATCGTACGATGTCCCAGCGGAAAAAAGATTTGGAAAGCCTCAGTAGCCCTTCCCGGCATCGGAATCGCGGAGTTTGTTTTCGATGTCATCTATTGAAACCTTGTATCTGGTCTTCATCAGCACCGGGTTTGCCGTCGGCTTCGGACATTGTGTCGGCATGTGCGGACCGATCGTGGTCTCCTTTTCTCTTCACCTGGAAAGCAAGCGCGTTTTAATTTCAAACCTTTTGTATCATTTCGGTCGGGTTATGACCTACGCCGTTCTGGGCGGTGTCGTGGGAATTACCGGATCTTTTGTTCGTGTAACCGCAGGCATCGCCGTTCTGCAAAAAGCTGTTATGATCTTTACCGGGCTGATGATCGTGGTCATGGGGCTGAGTATGGGCGGATGGCTTTCTCTGGGGCGAATTTTCGGTGATCACTACAACCCTGACGGTATAATTACCCGCGGCTTTGGCAAAATGTCCGGCGTGCGATCGACCGCGGCCTACCTTCCCATGGGTCTGCTGCTCGGCCTGCTGCCGTGCGGCCCGGTGTATACGGCGCTGATTACAGCTGCGCGGGCAGGCATGGAGATCCAATCCCCCTTTAAGGCCTTTCTTACTGGAATGGGGCTGATGGTCTCATTCGGCCTGGGAACCATACCGGCACTGCTGCTGGTTGCAAGTCTCGCCAAAATGAACTGGCTACGGTCCAGGAAAGTTATTTATAAAATTGGTTCGGTTCTGATGATTGCGGTGGGAATCTATTTTGTGATAAAGGGCATCCAATACTAACCCGAATTTCTCACCAGCCTGATTGAAGCCGCATTTAATTGACGATTGATGATTGACGATTGAAGGCATGCTCATATTTTTATTTTGCCCCGAAAAACCTGGGAGCATCCCCTTCCTTCGCTCTTCCGTATACAGCGCGCGGCGTCGGGATAGCCGAGTTTCCTGGCCAGCCGGGCGACCGCGGTCCGGCAATTTTCCTTGACATGACACCCTAAATTGATAAAAATACCTACAGAAATGAACTTGTGAAGGTAAATTTATCATGAAGCCCCAAAATACGAAAAACAGTGGTCCCCGGTTCGACAGAGCAGTCGGTATCTTCAAGAAGCATGGCGGAATTCTTCGCACGGCGCAGGCACTTCGGGCAGGCATTCATCCCGGAACGCTTTATGCCATGCGGGACTCAGGGGCGCTGGATGCGGTAAGCCGCGGCGTGTATCGGCTTGCAAACAGCCCGCCCCTGAGCAACCCAGACCTGGTGACCGTTGCAACCCGGGTTCCGGCCGGTGTGATCTGCCTCATTTCCGCACTGGCTTTTTACGAACTCACCACCCAGATACCCCACGAGGTGCACGTGGCGTTGCCGCGCGGCGCGGAAGAACCCCGCCTGGATCATCCGCCGATTAAGACTTACCGCTTTACCGGCGAGGCGTTCACGGAGGGCGTGGAGGCCCATGAACTCGACAGCGTAAGCGTACGCATTTACAGCCCGGAAAAGACGCTCGCCGACTGCTTCAAGTTTCGCAACCAGGTCGGCCTTGATACGGTGATGGAGGCCGTCCGCTTTTACCGCGAACGCAGAAGCATCAAGGTGGACGACCTTATGCGCTATGCAGGGATTTGCCGCGTGAAAAAGATCATCCGTCCCTATCTAGAGGCAATTCTGTAATGGCGAATAACATTATCTGGTTCTTGTCCCGCATGTTTGACTTCAGGGGCGAAACCTTAGCCGAAGCGATTGAGAAAACATTCGAGAACCGAAACACATCGATCACAGTCAACCCTACGGTCTTCGATCTTTCTTTCACGAAGGATGAGGATAAAAAGGCTCAGTGGTTGGGATTCATCAAGAAGACCAAGATTACCGACGCACCGGGGTCCTTTGAGGATGTTGCCGCGACCGTCAAGGTTTTTCTTGAGCCTATTGTAGCCTCTATTGTCGAGCGACAAACGTTTCACGGCATATGGACCGCACCTGGCCCCTGGCGGTAAAAAGCATACTTTCATTAATTCTTTCAAAGAAAATCAACACATTTTGAAGTTTGGAATTTTGACAGTGAAGGCAAGAATCAAGCATCGGGCTACTTTGAAGATTTGATTCCCACATCAAAGGCGAAAACGGTCAAAGGTGATAGCAAAAATACCATCAATGAGAGGGTTATTCTCAATGGCTCCCTTACCGGGGTTTTCGTGATACTATTCTCTTATCAAAGGATCGGGCGCGGATGTGATCTCTATGAGATAGCACAGATTTCATATCTGATCCTACGATCGCAATATCTTGGATAAACGGATAAATAAGAAAAGCGTGGACTATATACGATACTCCACGCTTTTTTCTAATGATTAGGGCCGAGCACTTATAGCCGTATGGTGCAGTTTCGGACAACTGAAGCATACATATGGTAGTGTTGATTTTTTCAGGGCCTCAGGATGTTATGTATAGGATAATGATACTTGAATTTCGATAAACTTCAGTATCCGTATCGTAATGTTTAGTTTGGGACACCAAATTTTGTTTCGATTAGCAGAAGAAACATTAAATATCGATGGATTCAAGGATCATAGCAGTAATCGTTAGTCACAGGATGTGGACAATTCATGATCAAACTAGACGAAAAAAGGCAGAGCTGTGATGATGAGCCGATCGATAAAGGTGTTGAAATCGATACCAGTTGGTGCTTTAAGTAGCTGATTTACCAAGGATTACTTAGCAGTCAACTTCTGGAAAATATCGTTTGCAATAATCTAAGCTGTAACACCTTGAAATCATGGGTATTTACTATCCATTATTGGAAGTTTTCAACACGTTAAGCGATCGGCTTGCGGTTGTGACCCTGTCTTTAACTCTTGTTACCTGTTTTTGATTCGTCCTACGACGGTGGCTTACCGCCCTTCTTGCTCAGGTGAGCGATAAGCACAGCATCCGTGTCCATGGGCCGCTTCAGCACCTTTCCCTTCAGATTATTCAGGCTACTCTTCAGGTTCTGGCACTTTCTTCATGGCTTTCTGGGCATGTTCCCATGCCTTCTTGTAGTGGTTGATTGCTTTCTCAGGCTTCGCCTTTTCAAGTTCTTTTGTGGCTTTCTCAAACTCCTTTTCAGATTTCTCTATTTCTTTATCGACTTTCTTGTCCGTGCCTTCGTATTCTTTTGCCTCATTGAGTGCTGTTTCTGCAAGCAACTTATCTGCGGTGACTAATTTATCTATCATCTCCTTACACACATTTTTGACATCATCTGGAACCTTTTTGTCCTTGATCAACTTTTGCAGATGCTTGACGGCCTTCTTCTCATTGTCGAAGACCTTTTTACCCTTCTTGGTAAGATGGATGTCATCTTCCCAAAAGTCTTGGGCGAGGCTCTTTTTGATGTTTTCTATGGCCTTCTCAATCCTCTTGTCGGTCTTGTTGTCCCCTGTCGAGAGGAGGGCCGAGAGAACACCAATTGCTGACTCTTTTAGTACATTGGCTTCAATAACGAACGTTTTACTCTCACCGGGTGCGAGAGAAAAGTCCTCGCCCTCTACAACGACAACTACATCATCCGAATTGGTTGAAGGAACGGTTATGGTGAAAGTGGTCGGGTCGAATACCAGACTGTTGCCTTCCTCAAGATTCGTTGTCGCAGATGTACCATCATCCGCGACAAAGGTAATTTCGACCGCCCCGCTGACAACTTCTATACTTATGCTGCCACAGGTTACGACCGCCTCATCGCCACCGCTGAAAGAGAGCACGGCACCTCCGCAGACACTGACGGTAGCTGGTGTTTCTTCAA
>JAQYVG010000186.1 GCA_030145595.1 Desulfobacterales bacterium
TTCATTGTTTATCTTTTCTTCTCATTCAACATTCGATGTTGGACGTTCGATGTTCGATGTTCATCTTTTTAGCGGATCGTACTGGGGTGCCTCTGCTGGTAAGGAAATTTTTTGCCAAGCTACTCTGCCGGGGAGCTAAAGGTGTAGTCTTGTTTCCGCAAATCGTACTTCTTGATCAGATCGTAAAGTGTAGGTCTGGCCACACCAATCTGCTCGGAGGTAAGGGCCACATTCCAATTATTCGCAACCAGGGCCTCGCATATGAAATCTCTCTCCAGCCTCTCTCGAAAAACTTTCAGGGTCTGTTTTTTTGCTTTACCTTGGTCGGCATAAGGCAGTTCCAGATCCTCCGCCCCAATGACGGGGCCATCACTCATAACTACGGCTCGTTTGATCCTGTTTTCCAGTTCCCGTATGTTTCCAGGCCAGTCATGCTCTCCCAGGGCCTGGATGGCGCTCGGATCGAACCTTGCCATTGGCCGCTTCATATCCGCACAGCTCTTATTCCTGAAGTAGTTTGCCAGCAAAAGAATATCATTCCCGCGGCTTCTGAGAGGCGGCGCCTCTATGGACACCACACTCAGTCGGTAGTAAAGGTCTTCGCGAAAATCCCCGGTCAGGAGGACCTCCTTGAGATTCCTGTGGGTGGCTGCAATAATCCGCACGTCCAGCTCTATGCTCTCGCGTCCGCCTATTCTTTCAATGGTCCGTTCCTGAATGAATCGGAGGAGCTTGACCTGCAGCGTGGGTGGAATGTCGCCGATTTCATCCAAAAAAAGGGTGCCTCCGTTGGCAAATTCCACCTTGCCCTTCCTCTGAACGTGGGCCCCCGTAAATGCGCCTTTTTCATGGCCGAAAAGCTCGGCCTCCAGAAGAGTGTCAGGAATGGCGCCGCAGTTTATGGGAATAAAGGGTTCTTCCCGCCGGTCACTCTGGTTGTGAATTGACCGGGCTATGAGCTCTTTGCCGGTGCCGCTCTCCCCGACGACCAATACAGAAACATTTGAAGAGGCAACCTTGAGAATCTTGGCGAATATCGCATTCATTTCCGGACTGGTGCCGACCAGATCATCCAATCTTCCTTTGCCTTCATGTTCTTCTTGAGATTCCCGGCTCTCTTTTTCCAGGGAGTAGACATGGAAGGCTCTGGTCAAAATCCCCTTGAGTTCCTCTATCTTGATAGGTTTATGATAGTAATCCCATGCCCCCCGGCTTATGGCCCGCATGGCGTTTTCCTGGTCGTTATCGCCTGTCACCACCACGACCTTGGCACTCGGTTCCATTTGAAGGATTTTCTCCAGAAGTTCCATCCCCACCACAGACTCATGCGGTCTGGGCGGAAGACCAAGATCCAGGGTGACCACCGCAGGTTTCTTTGTCTGCAGGATTTTCATGGCAGATGGTGCATCTTGCGCCATGTGAAGCTCATGTTCATCTGAAAGAGCCCATTTTAACTGACGAGAAATTTCTGCATCATCTTCCACGATCAGCAATTTCCCCTTCTTACTCATTTCCCTTCCCCTAACATCAAGTTATACAATCGCTTCGCGATTCTATATAACGCGGCTTCGCCGCTCTAAAAAAGGAATTCCTATACTATCAAGAATGTACAAATTGTTCAATCATCCTTCCATATTCAAGATGTGCCACAATTTTGTCTGAAAAAGCAATACCTTTTCTTTAAGCCGATTAATAAATGTCGGTTTTCTTTACAGTCCATAGTAATCCCCTTTTCCCCTAAGCCCCCGTTTCCACTTAATTATCCCCTCACAGGCTATCTTGATGACATTGGATAATAGTCGGAATTCTTTACAAACCAATGGTTTATCAAAATTAGGGCCGGGAAGCGTTATGGGCTAAGTATCCAAGAATTATGGACAAATGCTCCAATGACCCGAGTTGGTCTGGTTTTTGCATAAAGAAAGTAGAAAAGATTTTTTTAATAAATCGCAGGCAACAAGAACCCGGAATCAAGAACCCAATAACCAGTATATTTACCCGATAAAAGTTAACGTTAAAAGGTAGGAAATAGCTATGAACGCAAAAAGGTTTTCCATGGTCAAGAAGGTGCTTTGCATAGTGGCATTTGCAATGTTAATGTCATCGCCCGCATTTGCCGTTCCGCTTATAGACGGCAATGTTCTAGGTCTTGCGGAGGGCTATACATCTGGTGTTGATGTGTCTTTTGATATTGAAAATGGCCCTGCTGGTGTTACTGGTGGATCACTGTATCGTGCTGAGGATGATGATTTCATGTATTTTGGTTTGATTTTGCCTCCAGGAATTGTTGACAATACCTATGGTGATACCAAGGCATTGGATTGGGGTAGCAAAAATCACTTCCTAATTGGTGGTGGTGGTGGCAGTAGCCTGGAAGGCAGCGATAAATGGGAATTTAAGTACGGTGATATCGTATTGAAGCTTGATTACATTGACGAGAACAATGGTGCATTCAATGCAAGGGTTGAAAAGTTTAAGCAGTATAATGCTGTTACTGACCGAATGGTTGATCTTGACAAAGACAAAATAAAGTTCCACACATCTCTCGATTACAACTACAACAAACTTGGGCTTACTCAGTTCTTCGGTACCAAGGAAGAAGATGTAGAAACAGACCCGATCGATTCCCCCGGACCCACCCCTTCGGGTGTTCCTATAGATTATCAATTCGATGATCCAGCAGGAGACTGGATACCCGAAATTATGTATGAATTCAGTATCGAAAAAGGAGCATTTAGTAGTGACGATTGGTTTGATTTTGGATCGAGTATTATTCATAGTTCCCCAAATAAGCTTGGAGACCACAAAGTCTTCCCCAACAATCCAGTTCCTGAGCCTGCTACCATGCTCCTTCTCGGCTCTGGACTGGTTGGTATTGCAGTGTTCAGGAGGAAGTTTAAGAAAAGCTGAGGAAATATTATATAGCTGATACAAAAATCAAAGGCAGGGCGTGAAAACGACCCTGCTTTTTTTTATTTAGTCCTGAACAAATAAGGACAACAGATGGCTGAAGATAGAGTATCACGTGGTTCAACCAGCAAGATAACGACCCTGGTACTGGTCTGTTTTTTTTTCTCCGGCCTTACAGGCCTGATATACGAGATATTGTGGACAAGGATGATCGTAAAGATCATTGGGGGGGCACCCTTTGCCGTCAGCATAATCCTGACCGTCTTTATGGGTGGGCTGGGTCTGGGCAGCTACCTGGCCGGCCGATCCATAGACGGCGTCAAGGAGCCCGTAAAGTTGGTGAGAATCTATGGGGTCCTGGAACTGGCGATTGCGGCCTACGGGCTTGTGCTTCCGCTGCTGCCGGCGGCCTTCAGGCCGCTCTATGCGATTCTCTATAACCAGCTTTTTGCCCACTTCATTCCATACAGCTTTCTCACCTTTGTCGGCTGCGCTGCCATCCTGTTCTTCCCTGTTGTCTGCATGGGGGCCACACTTCCCATCCTGTGCCGGTTTTACGTTAACAGCCTCTCCCACCTGGGCACGCATGCGGGGAGGTTGTACGGACTGAACACGATCGGTGCTGCCATTGGCGCCCTGTTGTGCGGCTTCTGGCTGATAAACCTTCTGGGCGTGTGGGGGACCCTGATCCTGGCCGTGTCTATTAATATTATTATCGGCTTATCCTGTATTTTTTACAGTAATAAAGTAAAGACAGGGGATAAGTTTGCAGGTAAAGCGGTCCTTGATCCGGATCAATCCTCTCAAAAAGCCGCTGCTGTGCATACCAAAACCCCGAAATATCCCGGTGAAATAATCGGCGCCCTGGTGATATTTGCCGTGTCAGGCTTTTGCGCCATGGCCTACGAGGTCATGTGGACCAAGTTATTGGGGCTGATTGTCGGCCCTACTACGTATTCATTCACCATTGTTCTGGTCACATTCATCCTGGGCCTGGCCCTTGGCAGCATGCTTTTCGGCTGGCTGGCAGACAGAACCGGCCGGGCGATATGGATCTTGATCTTCACCCAGCTTGCGGCAGCCCTGTCCGTTTTGGGTGTCAGCCAGCTACTGGGGAACAGCCAGCTCTTTTTTGCCAAAGTAATCTTTCAATTCAAGGATCAGTTTGCGCTCCTGAGCCTGGTCAAGGCCGCCATTCTTTTCGCTTTTATGATCCTGCCGACACTCTGTCTGGGTGCGTCTTTTCCTTTGGTCGGGAAAATTTACACCCGATCCGTCTCCAAGGTAGGCAGGTCCATCGGTTTTGCTTACGCCATCAATACGATAGGAGCGGTGTCAGGATCGTTTTGCGCCGGTTTTGTGCTGATACCCCTGGTTGGGAAAGAGAATGGCTTGAGCCTGGTTATCGGCTTGCAGCTTCTCACCTCGCTGATTGTTGCAGGCATCGTCCTCTTCAAAAGCAAAAAGGCGGTGTGGAAGCTGGTTCCTCTGGCAGTACCGGCCCTGGCCGGTCTGTTTCTCTGCCTTTATTTCCCGGAGTGGAATCATTCCCTCCTTGCAAGGGGTAAATATCATCGGTTCGAGAAGATCAAGCAAGACGTGAGAAACAGCGGTTGGCTGGAATCCCTTATAGAGGGGCCGGAAATACTCACCCGATCCGAGCGAGACGAGCTCGTGTATTACGGTGACGGCATCGGCGGTTTTACCACGGTGCAAAAACATACGGACCCCCTTGGAAATGTCACATACGTATTGTTAAACAGCGGAAAAGCCGATGCTTCCACAAAGAGAGACATGGTGACTCAAACTCTCAGTGCACATTTGCCGATGCTCTTTCACAGAGACCCCGGGACGGTCATGGTGCTGGGCCTGGCGAGCGGCATAACGGCCGGTGAGGTGCTTAATTATCCTGTGGAGCGGCTGGACATCGTCGATATCAACGATCAGGTCGTCAAGGCAAGCGACTTTTTCATTCCCTGGAACCATAACGTGCTTTCCGATCCCAGGACAAACCTCATTATTCAGGACGGCAGGGCGCATCTTACCCTGACCGTTCGAAAGTATGACGTGATCATCTCGGAACCCTCCAATCCCTGGATGGCAGGTCTGGCGGCCCTTTTTACGCGTGATTTCTTTGCCCTGGCCAAAGACAGGCTCAATGATGGCGGCGTGTTTGTTCAGTTTATACATTCCTATCAGATGGATTGGCCCACTTTTGCCCTTGTAGGTCGGACCTTTGCGCAGGTCTTTCCCAACAGCCTGTTGGCCGTGACCAGGCCTTCTACCATGGGCAATGATTACCTCCTGGTCGGGTTCAAAGGCAAGGGCCGGTTGATCCTGGACCATGCCAAACAAAAGATCTCTCATGCCCGGAGGTCTAAGAATATCTCTCTCTCCGACCCCAGGTTGCTCTACAGGCTCATCGTATCAGAGGACCTTCCAGGCCTGTTCGGCCAGGGGCCCGTCAACACGGACAATCGGCCCCTGCTCGAATTCGCTGCACCGAGGCTGATCTACCACGACGACCCGGCGATAAGAAGAAATATCCTGTCCGGAAAACGACTCGGTGACGGGACAAGGGATATCGTCCGGGAGGTCACATCAGACCTTGACGCACAGATCGACTTTGCCGCTTTTGCCCTTTCGGTCCATGAGCCCTTTCAGAACATGGTCGATCTGACAAAGACTTCACCATTACAGAAAGAGCGTCTCGTTGCTATCGTGGAAACCTATTGTGCCAATAACGCTCTGGATGCCTCGGTTCTTGAGGATGAGACTCTGGTGCGAAACTGCCGTTTGTTTCAAATAGAGACGATTCAGAATAAAATGGATCGCCTTCCCGACAAGGCACTTTCGTACTCTTACCTTGGCAGCCTGTACAACAAAGAGGGTGTGCTGAACAGAGCCATCGACAGTTATTCCAAATCGCTGCAGATCGAGCCCGAAAACGCCTTGACGCATAATCTCCTCGGTGCGGTGCTTGGACGGCAGGGCAGGCTGGATAAAGCAGCTACACACTTTAAGGAGGCGCTGCGAATCAACCCAAACTACGCCGAGGCGCGAAACAATTTCGGAATTGCCTTAGCGCAGCGTGGCGAACTGAAAGAAGCCGTAACCCACTTTACGAAGGCGCTGCAGATAGACCCTGGTCTTGCCAAAGCACACAAAAACCTCGGCTCAGTGCTGGCCAGGCTTGGCAGGCTCGATGAGTCCGTAAAGGAATATCAAAAAGCCCTGAAGATGGACCCGGATAATCCGGACATCTACAATGAGTTGGGCGTTGTACTGTCCCGGCTGGGAAAGAGCGCGGAGGCCGAAAGGCTTTTTGCCATGGCGCAGCAAAAAAAAGACCGGCACGGACAATAAACATGAACATATTGTTTTCGACCGCGAATGGACACAAATGGACGTAAATATTATTTTCACTTTCAGTGAATTCGTGTTAATTCGTGGCCGGAATCTGCTAAATATATTTGGCCACGAATGGACACGAATTTTCACGAATTAATCAAAACAATTTTTATAATCAACCGCGAATCCACGGATGAACACGGATGAACAAAAAAAGTATTCTAGCCCAAGATATTAACAAATGCAGAAGCTTGGAATTAGTTAACCATATTTTATCTCTAACTCAGCCTTAGAAACCCTTGATAACCTCGGAGCTAACAAATTTTCAATTCTCACGTACACAACAGGTTGTCCTTTTTCTCTCTGCTTTTCTGCTATCATTAGATTATAAGAAGACAATT
>JAQYVG010000187.1 GCA_030145595.1 Desulfobacterales bacterium
ATAACAATCATAGTGGCGTATTGGCGTGACGTATCAAAGGGCATACCTTTAGCCGAGACTTCTTTTGCAAACTTATCTGTAAGATAGGCCACTTTCTTGTTAATTACGCCAAAATCAGGTATGCGTTCTGGGTCGCCCCACTTGATCAGTAGCATGGCACACTGAACTGCCACAAGATAGTCGCCGTATTTCTCGTATTTAGGGTTGACCTTAACCAAGTGCATAGGCACAGAGGATCTTGCGGAAACCATACTGGCATGTGTGGTGATCGTATCGTCCACCAAAACGCTAACTCTGTATCCTGTCTTTTCCTCAACCAAATCCATCATCTTTTGTGTATCAGGTGCTGCCATTAGAATTGCCTCGAAAGAATATTCATATTAAGTTGATAGCATACGATCTGTTTTCCATTCGTACCAGGAGCCGATGCATAAGATTTTGGCGAATATTATGATATTGGCAAAACTACTCTTGTCTGCCTTCCCACTCCTAAACTAAATGACGGATCTTTTTTCCCTTTTTATTGTATTTATTTCTGGTCTTCTTCAACTTATCTCTTATTCTAAATAGTCTTATTATATCCTCTCGACAGGTAATTCTAAATCTCCTGCCCCCTAACTCCAAATAGTATGGTTTGTTCACATCCAAGTTTCGAACTTGATTTACCATGTTATATTTTAATTCCTAATGTAGGAGAACTAAATTGCTGTCTTTCTTTGTAAACCCCGGTGAAATGTCTTTTGGATTTCATAGGGTAAACCCCAGTAGAATGGATTTGCACTGGTGACATAAGTTTTGCCCTGAAGGAGCAGCAAGGATTCCAAGGGACAGGCGTTTTATAGGAAAAGTGGCATTCCACGGGGTGAACCTTTTTAAAGATTAAACATATTTTGCTAAAGCTAATGAAATTTAGCCTAAAATTGGTTGAATGGTCAAGAAAATACGAAATGCGGGCAAGGAGCAGAGGGCGTATGGGATTTGCGATTTTGGATTTGTGAAAAGCGAAGGATAAAAAGGAAAAGGGCAGACCCCCAGTGGAATAGTTACTGATTCCACCCCAGTACGATAGTTCCTGCCTACCCCAGTACCATCTCCCAGAGCTACCCCAGTGAAATGAGCTTCGCTCTTCATTGACATGAATTTCACGGGGCACAGCGGGACCCCGCACGGCGGCATCTTCGGCATGCGCAGATTACCCCAGTACGATCTTCCGGACCTACGGGGCAGGCGCAGATTAATAATGAGAGATGAAAGAACTTATAAGATAATTGGGGCTGCTATGGAGGTACACCGTGAATTAGGTTGTGGATTTATGATGCCATTTGAGAGGGCAATTGGAAATTGCCTGCTACGATCCCTGGGACTGTAATGTCTTCATCAAGAGATTCCCAGCGCAATGCAAATCCATCCAGCCTTATTTTGACTTCCTTGAGCTGATGATCTGTAGCTTTTGATAGAATTTTAAATCGATCCGCCGGAAATCCAATAATGCGGCTATCCGTTAGTTCGATATAAATCGTTCTGCCTTCCGCCCAGGCTTTAATTGCGGTAGGTTCTCCAATTTCCATTTTATCTATCTTGGAATTCATTATATTTCCCCATTAAAAGAAGCTGATTTTCAAATACTATTTTTTCTATTTTTCTGATGCTTAATGGTGGTACACCTTTATTTCTTGCCAATCGAACCGGTTGAAGCCAGAATTTACACTCGCCATCCGGAGTGGCAACATGAATATGTGGTGGTTCGTTTCCTTCATCTGAATAGAAATGGAATCTGAAGGAACCTCTTTTCATGACCGTGGGCATAAAAAAATAATATGATAGCTAAATTTTTATTACAAGCAATTTTCTTTCAGCAGACTCACCCCAATACGATCTTCCGGTCTTGTCCCGGCTTTTCACGGGGCCTGTCCCGATAATTTCACGGGGAGCTACCCCGATTAAATAGGATGGGGCATTTAACTGGGCCCCGATAGCGGGATCTTCCAAGGCGGATAAATCTTCGCCCCAGTTAAACAGAAAAGACAAATAGGTTTACCGGGGTAAACTTCGCTCCAACCCCGATGAATCGGGATCTCCACTTCGTTCCGGCAAGCTGGATGCAGGGAATGCGCTCGCTGTGCAGCTCAACCGACACGCAATGCGTTTTAATTTTCTGCATTTTTGGCTATGTTTTATCAATTCTGAGCATAGATTGAATTGCTCTTTTTAACTTCGGAAGATGATTTTTGCATATGTCATACACGATGGCATTATCAATTTGATCATAGTGATGAGAGATTAAATCGCGCAATTTCATTAGACATAGAGGATATCCTTTTCAATAACCTTTTGAAATCTATGACTTATATGTTTTCCTTTGCGAACGATTTCAATTCTACGCCCCAGTTTCTCTTCAAGATATATTTGTAAACCGGCCATCCAATCAAATCGCGGTGCTTTGAACTCCACCAGCAAATCGATATCGCTACCAATTTCCTGTTCCCCCTTTGCAAAGGAACCGAAAAGCCCTAAGGAAACGACACCGAATTCATTCGCAATAAAACCTTTTTCCTCTTGAAGTAATCTCATTACATCCATTTTTGAAGGCAGGGTTTTCATTTTTTGTTCTTGTGGCAATACAGTGAACGAATAGGGACCACCCATTAAATCGTAAGTTTTGTAGAAACTGGTTGTTGAGCGATTCGGATATTTTGGATGTTCAGCTTTTCCTTTTCCAGATTTTATTTTAGCACCCCAGTTGAACACCCAGAGGGTACCCGATTCAACGGGGCCCCGATAGCGGGATCCTCCAGAGGCGGATAAATCTCCGCCCCAGTTAAACAGAAAAGACAAATAGGTTTAACCCCGATGGAATAACAACCAAAACTTAATTCCATTGGGCAGGCCCCAGAGAAATACGCTCCGCTGTGACTACGTCAATTTCACAGGGCAGGCGGGGTAAGCGGATTCAACCAGCATCAGTAGATGCTGATCAAACAAGAGAAAGTCCGGCAATAGCCTTAAAATGTATATCTTTTGTAAACAACTTTAAACCATTCTGAAATGCCACAGCCGCAATCCAGATGTCATTTGTGGGTACAGGCATTCCAAGCTTTCTTAAATTATTAAGGATTTCAGCATAAAACTCGGATGTGTCTTCATTCACAGAATAAACAACCACCCTGGGACTGTCCAAAAATTTTTCAAGTTCTTCTCTGTTCTTCTGTTCCCTTCCTCCCCCTTTAAAACCAGAAAGCAGTTCGCCAATGCTGATCACAGAAAACCCTATTTCTTCTGCCTTCCTTAGGACTTCAACAACATCACCATCTCCTTTAAGCGCATACGAATAAATATTAGTATCAATCAACAGCCGTCTCATTCCCATAATTCCAGGTCAATTTTTCTTTGGCTGTTAATAATACCCTGAATTTTATCGAATTCAGCATCAGTCCATTTTCCAAAAAGATGATCTAAATCATTATATTTTTTTGTATATTTTTTCCTCTTCTGCATTCCGATATTCTGCTTAATCATATCTAATACCAGTTGATTCACGCTTTTCCTTTCGTTCTTAGCAACCTGTTTTAGCTTTGAAGATACAGAAGAATCTATACCTCGAATTGTAATTGCTTTCATGGTTACACCCCTTTTATTATGATATCACTCAATGATATCTTTGTGCTATTACAATATGGTTGCTATTTTAATTTGTCAATCTAAAGAATAAAGGATTCCCGAGTGCCCAAGGGTTGGATGATATTTTTTAAAAGGGCATTATAACAATGTCCGGCTTTCCCATTCGAGAAATCTTGCCAAAGAATCAAGAAACTTTTTAAAATCAACCAGTCGATTTTGGAGAATATCATACACCTGACGGTCATCTAACTCCCAGTATAGATGAACCAGACGATTGCGGAATTTTGCCATGTTCCGTAGTGCTTCTGCGAATTTCGAGTCGAACGCACCAGCTTCACTCATTACAATAAAGGTATCGCCGTAGTCATCCGGGACCCGATAGCCGTTTCGAGCTATAACGTGGTTACACATGTCGATGCAGGATTCGATGGCAACAATAAAATGATATTTTGAACTTCCAATTTTATCGGGATCTTTAAGAAAGTCGTCGAAAGACAGCTGACCGATAGATTTTAGACGGGCAACACTCTTTCTGAGCTCCGATACAAGTTTAACCATTTTTTCTTGATCATACAGGGGCATTGATCACTTCTTGCAAATATCTTTGCTGAAAGGGTGAAAAATCGAAATATTGCTTTAATATTCTGCCTTCAAAGTCGGCTCGCAAGTTCGGGTTCTTGTCAATAATGACTCTACCGGATCGAAAAACATTCTGGGCAAATGATAGCGGTGCTTGATTGAGAATTCTTACATCTACCGGATATTTTATTACCTTTTCCAGCCGGTTTTCGAGTTCCAGCTCAAATTCCAACGGCTTACTCAAATCCATCGCGGCAATGATACCAATATCAATATCTGAAAAGTATCGTGCCGATATAAATGACCCAAAAATATAAACAGTGAGAATTTCATCGTGCTGTTCGAAAAGACGGGAAATAATTTTTTGAATTATTTTTTCTTTTTCTGATTTTTTTAATGAATGTTTCATTATATAATCGCTTCGCGATTCTGTAAAACGTCCCGAAAGCATTCGAGACCTTTGCACAACCCTCCAAAATCATGTGAATAGCCTATCACAAAGGATTCTTATTCAAATATTCAATGACTTTTTGTCTAAAAAGCTTGAAATCCTCCAGATCATTCTGGATAAATTGATATAGTGACTCTTTGTCAATTTCCCAATACAGGTGAACCAATCGATTCCGAAATTTGGCCATCTTAACGAGGCGTTGACCAAAATCATCATCGAAGACCCCAAGCTTCTGCATGCCAATAAAAATTTCTGCATAAGTCTCGGGGGTATCAACAGGCTTTTTAAACTGGTAAAGCGAAATCAGCCGATTTCCAATATTCAGGCAGCTTTCAATAGCTATCTGCAAATATCTTTCGGAACTTGCTTGGTAAAGATCCTCTTGCATGAAGGTTTCTTTTTCAAGTTTCTGGATTTCTAATAAGGTCAGATAGTATTTATTCAAACGTTTCAAATGCTCTTTTATACGATCATCCATCATATCCGACTCCTTCCAGAAAAACTTTGTCGAAACTGTCTCTGAAATATTTAAAATCCAGATAATATTTTAGTACCTGATCGCGAAGATCAATAAGATCCTCTTTATTTCTGAAGTAAAGAAGTTTGCCGGTTTTTAAAATGACATAGCAAAAACGTAACGGTGCGTCGTTCAGAATTATTAGATCAATTTCGTCGGTACGAAATACATTATTAAAAATGCCGATTAGCTCAAGATGCTCATCATATCGCTGTTTCTTTGATAGTTGACCAGATAATAAAATTGCGTAATCAAGGTCGCTTAACGGTTTAAGGTCATTTTTTGCAACGCTGCCAAATGAATAAAGCGCCACAACCTCGGAACGCTGTTTTATAGCCTGGATAAGCCCTGGGAGTCTTTCCAGTACATCATGCTGCAATTTGATTCCATCACGGATCATTGACTTCTTTAACCGATCGGTTGCCACAAAACTTTATTCGATAACAACCAGTTTGTCGCGGGAAATTCCTTTCTCCAACATTTTATCTACAACTGCATCATTTGAATTCAAGGATGAGATAAGGATTCTGTCAAAGGAGAGTGAATCGAGCATGGAAGAACCTATCACGCGGTTTCCCAAAAATTTATCACCGATCTTTTCATCATCCGCCACGGCCACCATTTCAATAGGAGTCCCCTGCATCGAGAGGTAGGCAATCTCTGAAAAATCATTGGCACCGTATAAAACTATGCGACGGACCCCTTGAGACCCAATGTCGTTGAATAGATCACTCAGTTTCCGGCGGTTCTCCCTGTAAAATTGATAGGAATATTGAATATACTGATAAGTCAGCCGTGTCTTTTCGGCCGCACCCTTAGGAGTAAGGATGTATTTTATACGGTTCTTTTGAATATTGGTAATCTTGAAATACCCTTTTTTAACCAAGCGCTTAATAAATGAATTGACAAGCCCCAGGGAAATATTTAACTCTTTTGCCAACTCGCGCTGGCTGGGAGCATTTCCTTTGTCAATTTCTTCAAGAATCTTTAATGTGCGGAGGTCTTGGTTATCCATGGTTCTCGGGGCTGGTTACTTGTTGTTGGATACTGGATGCTGGTTACGGGTTGTAATAGCATGGAGCAGGGAGCATGGGGCAAAGAGTTCTGTTTTTTGTTTGATTTGTTCAATTAGTTCAATTGGTTTTAAGTGATGGCTTTCATGGTTGTGGTTATCTGCGAAGGATATTTTGGACTAAATACATAGCTCCGCATGGTGGGTTGCAAATAACACCCTGCGGTGAGCAGGGTGTATTTGGTGTATATGGTGTGAAGTTATAGGTGGTTAGGTTTGGTCTGTTCATGAATTGAACACAACTTAGATTATATGTCAAGATAAAATCGCAATAAAATTGCTTTGCGATTTTATAAAACTCCCGCAAGCACGCTTGCGGGATCTAATAAGCGAAAGGCTAAATT
>JAQYVG010000188.1 GCA_030145595.1 Desulfobacterales bacterium
GAAGTCAGAGGTCGGAGGTCAGAGGTCGGAGGTCAGAGGTCAGAAGTCAGAAGTCAGAAAACAGAAGTCGGGGTTCATTTATTCTGCTGCATGGACTCTGGCTGCAGGCAAATGATTGAAGGATGGTTGTGTTATGAAGAAAAAAGTCGGAAAAGCAATGGTGGTGGGAGCCGGAATAAGCGGCATTCGGGCAGCTCTGGATCTGGCGGAATTTGGTTATGGCGTCACCCTCATCGACCGCGCCCCGCACATTGGAGGGATTCTGGGCCAATTAGATTATCAGTTTCCCACCGATGGATGCGGCATGTGCAAAATGCTCCCCTTGGTGGATCGGGATGCATCATCCCAATATTGCCTGCGTAAAGGGCTCTTTCACGAAAACATCGACATCCGCCTTTCCACAGAACTTGCGTCCGTGGAAGGCGAACCGGGCAACTTTTTGGTATCGCTTAGTCAGAAACCGAGTTTTGTGGATTCGAATCTATGTAATGGATGCGGCGAATGCGTAAAGGTTTGTCCGGTGGAGGTGCCGGATGCGTTCAACGTCGGGCTTTCCATGCGCAAGGCCATATATCTGCCGGTTCCCCACAACATCCCAAATACTTATGTCATCGATATGACAGCCTGTACACGTTGCGGAGAGTGTGAGCCGGTATGCCCCACCGGGGCCATCCAGGTTTCAGCAAAGGGCGTTAAGGATTTTCGTATCCTGGTGGTGGATGACGAATTGATTGTGCGTGATTCCATCAAGGACTGGCTGGAGGATGAAGGTTTTACCGTGGAGGCGGCGGAATCCGGCCCGGATGCCCTGCAGCTTTTGTCAAAACAACCGTATCACTTGATGCTTACCGATATCAAAATGCCGGGTATGGACGGTGTGGAGCTGCTTCAAAAGGCCAAACAGGATTTTCCTGATCTTTGCGTGGTCATGATGACCGCTTACGCCACGGTTGAGACCGCTGTAGAAGCCATGAAGATAGGGGCTTTGGACTATCTCCTCAAGCCGTTTGACATTGATTCCATTGTTTCCAAGGTTTTTAAAATATTCCATGATCTTGAAGCAGCCAAAGTACCCCCGGTGGAAGTGGGCGCCCTGGTGCTTTGCGGCGGTACCGACTATTTCGATCCGGCCGGCGGCATTAACACGTATGGCTACGGTTTATATCCGAATGTGGTAACGAGTCTCGGGTTCGAAAGGATCTTGAGCGGAACCGGTCCGAATCAGGGTCGCCTGGTGCGGCCTCACGACGGCAAACCGATTAAAAAGGTGGCCTGGTTTCAGTGTGTCGGGTCAAGAAACATTCAATTAGAAGCAGATTTCTGCTCGTCTATCTGCTGCATGCATGCCGTCAAGGAAGCCCTGGTAGCTAAAGAAAAGTCCGGCGGAGAACTGGATGCGACCATTTTTTATATGGATATGCGCACCTTTGGCAAGTCTTTTCAGCGTTACCGCGACCAGGCGGAAAACGAACATGGTGTTCGGTTTAAAAAGGGCATTATCCATTCACTCATCCAGGATGAGTCCAGCGGCGATCTTATCGCCACGCATGTTGATATCACAGGTGCACAAAGTGAAGAGGTTTTCGATATGGTCGTACTCTCCGTTGGCCAACGACCGGCATCCGGCATGAAAACTTTTACAGACATGTTTGATATTCCTCTCAATCAATGGGGATTCATCGAAACTCAGCCTTTTGCAGTAACGCAGACAGATCATGAGGGGATCGTGTTGGGAGGCTCTTTCTCCGGCCTGAAGGATATCAATGAATCGGTGATCCAGGCTTCTGCCGCAGCCTTGTCTGCATCCCGCGTGATTCACAAATCCGGCGGCAGCCTGGCGCCTGAGGTTGCATCCGTGGCTGCATCCACCGAAGTCCTGAGCGAATCTCCCAGGGTTATGGTCGCTGTTTGTACCTGCGGTGACACCCTCTCAAAGTTTTTCGACCAAGATCAGCTTGTCCAAAGCCTTGAGGCGGACCCGGCTGTGGACCAGGTTGTCTTCATTGAGCAGACCTGTACCGCCACTGGATGGGAAAACCTGGCTGAACTCGCGGAAAAACAGAGGCCCAACAGGATACTGATCGGGGCCTGTCTTCCTTATGTCTATGCTAGAAAAATCCGTGAACTGGGGCAACGCTTGGAACTTGAACCGGCCCTCATCGAAGTGGTCGATATAAAACTCATCGCTCAAAGTTCAAAACTCAGCGCCCCAACCCCGGCAGAAGATGAGCCGGCAGCTATCAACAATGAGCTGGCAGCTATCAACAATGAGCTGACGTCTATTCTGAAAATGGGCCTTGCCAAGGTTAAATGGGTGGATCCTGCGCCTGTGACAAAAGTGGAGGTTGTGCAGCAGGCCCTGGTGGTAGGGGGCGGAATCAGCGGCATGACGGCAGCGCTTGCCATTGCCGATCACGGTTTCCAGGTAAATATGGTAGAACAAGAAAAAGAGTTGGGCGGAAATCTTACCTGGTTGACGCGAACCCTGGAAGGCAACACAACGGGTACTATCCTGGAAGAAAAGCTGCAGCAGGTGGAAAAGCACCCTTTAATTCAAGTTCACGCTGAAAGCCGAGTGCTCAGCTCCTACGGTTATGTGGGACATTTCAATTCGACCATTGAGAGTAAAGAGAAAGGCGACTTCACCCTGGAACATGGCGTTACAATTCTTGCCACCGGAGGAATTGAAGCCACCACCGACTCATATAATTACGCCGCCAGCGAGTCCATTGTTACCCAAAAGGAATTTGAACAAAAAAAAGTTGACAACACCATAGATCCCGGCCAACTGGAAACGGTGGTAATGATACAGTGTGTTGATTCCAGAGAGGAGCCGAGGAATTACTGCAGTCGCATATGCTGTGCATCAGCTATAAAAAACGCTCTTTACCTCAAAAAAGAAAATCCGGATATTGACATTTACATTCTTTACCGGGATGTGATGACATACGGGTTCGCCGAATCCTATTACACCGAAGCCCGCAAGGCCGGTATCATCTTTATACCCTACGATTTGGCTGAAAAACCTGAAGTGTCTATGGCCGACGGAAAAGTCCAGGTCACCACTTTGGAACCGTTTATCGAAAGAAAGGTTCAAATAGAGGCCGACCTGGTCGTCCTTGCTACGGGCGTTGTACCCACACTACCCAAGGAACTGGCCGCAGCCTTCGACGTGACCGTGGATCAAGACGGTTTCTTTGAGGAAGCTGAATCGAAATGGAGGCCTGTTGATGCTCTTAAAGACGGTATCTTTGCCTGCGGCCTGGCGAATTCTCCCCGTAACATAACCGAATCGATTGCCACTGCCGAGGCTGCCGCCCAGAGGGCATTAAGAATTCTGACACACGAACAACTGCCTGCCGGCAAAGTGGTGGCGGAAGTGCGTCACAGCCTTTGCAGCCTGTGCGAGCGGTGTATCGTAACATGTCCCTATGGTGCCCGTTTCTTTGACCTTGAACTGGAACGGGTGTTGGTCAATGCCGCCATGTGCCAGGGATGCGGATCATGCGCCACAACATGCCCCAATAGCGCCTCGGTCGTTGCGGGGTATTTTGACCAGCAGATGTTCGATGTTATTGATTCGGCCATAGAAGGAACGGCCTTTTGATTGGCGATTTGAGATTGACGATTGGCGAGTTCTTGCCGATCTAAACGAAATTATCCGGCGGCGGCAACGGAACGTTTTTTTGACAACTTCTATATTAGCGAAAAAGCGCTGATCCTACGAAAACAGAAACCGGCTCAATTTTATACCCTTTTGACGTTGGCGGGTAGTGTTATAGTCAATACAGTTCCCTTTGCCAGTTCACTTTTCGCCTCAATCACCCCTTTGTGCCGGGCGATAATACCGTAGGCCACAGAAAGGCCGAGCCCCAGACCTTTACTCTCTTCCTTGGTGCTGAAAAAAGGATCAAAAATTTTAGGAAGATCTTTTGAGGCTATGCCGCAGCCGGTATCCGCCACCATGATTTTCGCCAATCCTTTTTCAGAATTAAAAGAGCTTTCGATTGTGAGCTGCCCTCCATCCGGCATGGCGTCGGCAGCGTTGAAAACAAGATTGAGAATGCATTGCTGGAGCTGGTTGAAGTCACCGGTTATTTTGGGAATTTCAGAAGATAGAACGGTTTTGATTTGAATGTTTTGAAGGGTAAGTTTGTGGTCGCTCAAGATAAGGCATTTTTGCAAAAGATCATTTATGTTTACTTGGCCAAACTCCAATGTAGATTTTCTGGAAAATGCAAGCAGGTTAGAGACGATGTCGGAGCAGTGACTGACCTCACTTTCCATTAACTCCAGATATTTATTGAATTTTTGTATTTGTTCGGCTGAAAAGGAATCACGGCCCAGAATTTTGATCATGAGACGAATATAGTTAAGAACACCGGTAAGAGGATTATTAATTTCATGCACAACACTTGCAGAAAGTTTGCCTAAGGATATCATTTTGTCCTGATGCAGCAGGCGGGCCTGATCCGCAAACTCTTGTTCCAGCCTTCTTATTTTTCTCAGATCCCGAAAAAATGCCACGACGCCGATTTCTTTATTTTCCCGGACAAGGGCGGCTGCCGATAACTGGACGGGAATTTCAATCTTAGCTTTAGAGATTAAGTAAGTTTCATATAAAAGCAGCCGATTCTTTCCGCCATGCTCTTGGCTGTATATCTTTTCCTCCAAGGCTTCCCATTTGCCTTTTGAAAAGAATTGAGATAGAAACTTTTTGCCAATTACCTTTTGGCTGTCATAACCAAGCATCTGTTCCATGCTCTTGTTAAAAACGATAATCTTTCCATCTTGATCACATCCGGCGATTCCGTCAATGGAACTTTCTATGAGTTTTTCCTGGAAATTAATAAGATTGGCGAGCTCCTCCGCCGTGCTCATCCATCTTTCCTCTATCAAGGCGGTATAATCTCGAAGTTCTTGACGGGTGTTGTAACGCTGCTTGGCCCGTTCAAGCGCAACCTGGAGCGCACTGTCGTTGATAGGTTTTGTGATAAAATCAGAAGCGTCTAATTGAAGCGCCTGGATAGCGTAATCGATTTCTCCATAACCAGTGGTTACAATCACTTCTTTGTCCGGATCCGTTTTTTTGATGGATTTTAAAACCTCAATTCCGTCCATGCCGGGCATGCGAATGTCAGTAATAATAATATGGGGAGAATGTTTTTGACATAACTCGATCCCTGTTTGCCCATCTGCAGCGGTCAGCATGTTATAGCCGGCATCCTCTAGGGCAATGGAAATGACCTTGCGAATTCCTTCGTCGTCGTCTATAAAGAGCACCGTCCAATCCTTTGTCGGGTTCATCATCAAATCCTTTTAAGATAAATAGTATTTCAAAAAAATTTTACCCGCGTCAATTCCAATGCCATCAACTCAAGAGCGTGTCCTTCTGCCAGAACTTACTTTAAACAAGATTCTCAAAGAAAATCAACATATTTTGAGGTTTCGAATTTTGACGGTGAAGGCAAGAATCAAGCATCGGGCTGCTTTGAAGATTTGATTCCCACATCAAAGGCGAAAACGGTCAAAGGTGATAGCAAAAATACCATCACTGAGAGGGGTATTCTCAATGGTCCCCTGCGGGGTTTTAATGATACATTCTCTTATCAAAGGATTGGGTGGGGTTGTGATCTATCGCAGATATCGGCAATCGGGTTCCGTAGCATTTGTAACTTGCTTTCGCTATTCCTCGGACCTTGCCAATACTTTGGAGTGGGGACTTATAGCCGAAGTCCCCAGTTTTGGTTCTTTGATATGTTGGAGCTGTACAGGTTTCGTACCAAATTCCACCAACCCAATATATTGTATAGACTGCAAATAAAAAAAGCGCGGACGATTAATGTCAATCCACGCTTTCTGGTATATAGGACTGATGGAAAAATGATAGCCAGATGTTACAGTTTGTATATTAACCCTGTGGAACGCTTTCACCGTCAGCTTGATTGCTTAGCCGAGCAATTGCTGTGCGGATGATAGGAGCCAATTTCACTTTGCTGCTGAAATACATGCGGCAGTTGGCAGGCGCTGTGTTGTAGCCTATTGACCCGTGCCGCATCTCAGCCATTTACTTCTTCAACTGAAACTTGTAGTCCGTCCCGTGCTTTTTATTGAAGTCAGTGTAAATCTGCTCCGCCACCGCCTGCATCTCTTCCGGCCATCCCGCCAACACCGAGTCAGGTGTCTGATATCGATCACCGCCGGCCTCCACTTTTTTCTCCTTAAGCGGTGGCGGCGGATAGGCTTCCGGATTAACCACAGCCATCCGTGTGCGAACGCCCTCCTTCGTGACGTTCCACACCATGAAGTCCTGCGCATAGTCCACTGGGCCGTCGTAGACCTGCTCGACGGCCTTCCTGATGGTCGGCAGTGTATCGAAGTCGTTCTGGAAGTGGTAGGCAACAGCGTGCTTAGGTTTCGTCATGGCCATTACCTTTCCGAAATAAGAGGGATTTGCATGAATTGTCGTCACTGCGTTCAAGGCCTCTTGACTGGAGAAACTCCATTTTGACATTGCCATTTCGGGCGTAAAGAAACACTCATGGATTGCGAGGTCAACGCCCTGAGTAT
>JAQYVG010000189.1 GCA_030145595.1 Desulfobacterales bacterium
CCGCTGAGCGGGGTCAACGGAAAACAATAAAATAAATAACCTCTGCGTTCTCTGCGACTCTAATGAGCGAAGCGAATGGGCGGTGAGTTATCGTATTAATACTGAGGCGATTTCAAATCGATCCCACTCAAAAACAACCATATTTTGTATGATTTCCATATATTATAAGATTATTAAAAATTTAAACCGGACAGCAGTGATCAAGCTGGTGTCCAAAATAGTACCACAAATCTATCTGCAATTACGAGCTCTGAAGTTGTTAGTGCCTTTATCTTTGTCAGCTTGATAAAAATCAAGACAAATCTTTTGTATAAGACCAGAATAGAGGCTTATTACTTACTAAAAATACAATCTATTTTGTTAATTATCAAATTGTTTTCCGTTAACACGCCAAGATCGGCAGGTTGAGGGTTAAATTTTTGCGTTTTTCGTATTGACATTGATGCATCAATCATATAGGAACTCAAAATTATTTAAAAATAAAAGTAGCAAAAAAGATAATAGGCTGGAGGCTAGAAGATTAATTAATTCTAAAGGAGGTTATATAAATGCCAACTGTTGAATATGGGGGAAGTGCGTTTACCGTAGATGAAGACGGCTTTATCGACAGCTTTGACAACTGGAACGAAGAATGGGTACAACTGGTCAAAGAGGCTGAAGGTATCGATGAGCTTACCGATGAGCACTGGACGGTAGTCAATGTGCTTCAGGACTATTACAAGAAAAACGGAATTGCTCCTATGGTCCGGATTCTCTCGAAAGTTACCGGTTTTAAACTGAAACATATTTACGAACTGTTCCCGTCAGGACCCGGCAAGGGAGCATGTAAAATGGCCGGTCTTCCGAAACCGACAGGATGTGTCTAACCAAAAAATGCTGAAATCGGTTTAATCTTTTTTAAAAAGGCTCTGCACCTTAAGCAGGGCCTTTTTCTTTTGGAGAGGCTTGATGATTCTTACAGTTAATTCCAAAAACAGAACAGAACTAATTGATATTACATCAAAGGTTCAGGATGCGGTAAGGTCTGCCTCCGGCGGCAGCGGGCTTTGTATGCTTTATGTTCCGCATACAACAGCAGCGGTTACCATTAATGAAAGTGCAGACCCAAGCGTCAAAGACGACATCTTAATGGTTTTAAACCAAATCGTTCCCTGGGAGGCCGGATATCGCCATCTGGAGGGGAATTCACCGGCGCATGTAAAAGCAACGATTGTCGGTTCTTCAGAATTGATTGCCATAGAGCATGACCGGCTGGTGCTGGGTACTTGGCAGGGCATCTTTTTTTGTGAATTTGACGGGCCGCGCACCAGAAAGGTGCATATTAAAATTATAAGCAGCCTTTCAGATGCTTGAACCTGCGAACATAGTATAATTAGTGTGCATCCATGAATCCAACATGAACACGATGGGCCCTAATTAAGGCTTTGTAGCTTTTACCGGAACCAGACGATACGTGCCTTCTTTGTTGTGCACTTTGAAACCATAGCCCTTAAGGGTTTCCGTGAAAGGACGGCCGAACAGAAAATCGGTCATTTCAGGATCAAGACTCCCTTTTTGAACGGCAAGCTTCCGCATTTCCGAATCATAGGCGATGATTTTAAGAAGTCCTTGAAGCGCGGCGTCCTTTTCAGTCCCTTTGAGGGCATCGACAAAGCGTTTGAGCTGCTCATAAGAGCAGCGCGTCTGGTGATCTTTAATCAGATCCCACAATCCTTCAATGCCGGACAAAAGATCTTGGCGGGTCAGCCGGTTTGTAGCATAAATCTTTTCAATTTCCCTGGTATCCCAGCATTTAAGGGCGCGGCATTCAAGCGGTCTGTGATCGTAAATCCGGCATCGGTTCTTTTTGATATTCAAGAAAAAGCAGGTCCAGGAGTCTTTTTGTCCTTTGATTTTAATAATATCCGTGGTTGCGGGGATAAGGTGTCTTTGAATATTATCGTAAGAGAGCTCGCCTGCTCTGATGGTGTAAAGATGTTTTGCTAAAATAACACCCTTTTCAACCAACGCTTTATCTTCAAGGTGGAAAGACGGCCCTCCCTTTTGGCAGCAGGTACCGCAGCGGATACATTCTGTGGTCGGAAGCACTGATTTATGCGTTGACACGTTTACTCCAGATAATCTGTAAAAAAATCATTCCCCTTGTCGTCGACAACGATAAATGCGGGAAAATCTTTGACCGTGATCATAAAGATGGCTTCCATGCCCAGTTCAGGGTATTCAATGGTTTCAATCTTTGTAATACACTCTTTGCCCAAGCGGGCGGCGGGCCCGCCGATGGAGCCCAGGTAGAAGCCACCGTATTTTTGGCACGCTTGGGTAACCGTGTTGGAGCGGTTCCCTTTAGCCAGCATAACCATGGAGCCTCCTCGGGCTTGAAAAACCGGTACGTAAGGGTCCATGCGTCCGGCGGTGGTAGGGCCGATTGATCCGCAAGGATATCCTGGCGGGACTTTGGCCGGACCGGCATAACATATAATGTGGTCTTTGAAATGTTGGGGGAGGTCCTGGCCCTGATCGAGGCGCTCTTGCAGTTTGGCATGGGCGATATCCCTGGCGACCACGATGTTGCCGGTCAAAAGCAGCCGGGTTGCCACCGGATGTTTGCTCAATATGGTCCGGATATCATCCATGGGCTGATTCAAATCGATGTGCACGGCCTCTTCCTCCGGCAATTGGGTCTGCGGCAAATATTTAGCAGGATCTTTCTCCAGCTTTTCAAGGAAAATTCCTTTAAGTGTTATTTTGGCCTTGATATTGCGGTCGGCGCTGCAGCTGACACCCAGGCCGATGGGACATGATGCACCGTGCCTGGGAAGCCGGATGACCCGCACGTCATGGCAGAAATATTTTCCGCCGAACTGGGCCCCGATGCCCAGGTTACGAGAAATCTCTAAGAGTTCATCTTCAAGTGCGGTATCTCTGAAAGCCTGCCCCAGTTCATTGCCTTTGACAGGCAGATGGTCGAGATATCCGGTCGTGGCCAGCTTGACGGTTTTTAAATTCATTTCAACGGAAGTTCCGCCGACCACGAACGCCAGATGATAGGGCGGGCAGGCTGCCGTTCCCAGGGACTTCATCTTGTTTTTCATAAACGCGACAAGTTTTTCAGGCATTAGCGTTGCTTTGGTCTCCTGGTAAAGAAAGGTCTTATTGGCCGAGCCGCCGCCTTTGGCCATCAAGAGAAAATGGTAGGCATCCCCTTGCGTTGCATACAGGTCAATTTGGGCCGGAAGATTGCACCCGGTATTTTTTTCTTCAAACATTGTAAGGGGGGCATTTTGGGAATATCTCAGGCTCCCTTTGGTGTAAGCATTGAAAACACCTTTTGAAAGTGCTTGGGCATCACAAAAACCGGTCCAGACCTGCTGTCCCTTTTTGCCGATGACAACAGCGGTTCCGGTATCCTGGCACATGGGAAATACGCCGTCTGCAGAAATTACCGCATTTTTCAGCATTTCAAGAGCTACATAGCGGTCGTTATCGGAGCTTTCCGGATCATCCAGTATCTTGGCCAGCAACGCAAGATGCGAGGATCTCATCAGATGGGATACATCTTTAAAGGCCTGTTCGGCCAGCAATGTCAGTCCCTCGGGAGCGATTTTAAGTATCGGAGCATCTTCAAACATTCCTGCACAAACATGCTCTTTAGTCAACAGCCGATATTCCGTCGTATCTTCACCCAAAGGAAACATATCCTGATACGCAAATTCTACCATTTAGGATCTCCATTATTAGGATGAATTCGTCAAAATTCGAATGCATCACGTTGCAAGTTGTCGCACTTTGGTCATAATTTTTGTGTATTTTGTGGCAAAACTTTTTCTCATTGCCACCAAGGCACTAAGACACGAAGAAAAATAATTATTAAATAAATTCTTTGTGCCTTCGTGCCTTTGTGGCAAAAAATATTTTCGGTTTATCCGGGTTGGGTTATAAGTTTTAGGCCATGAGATCACCCTGCCTTTTACCACAGCCCGGCCTCGACCACAAGACGGGGTTTGCGACTAGCCTCTAGGTATCTTCGGGCTCATCATCCCAATAGTCCTTTTTCTTAATACGCCGTCTTATGAATGCGTATATTGTAATAAGGGCCATTAGGGCAAATAGAATTTCGTATAGATAGTAGCTTAGCAACGCAAACCAGGTCATTTTTTTTCTTAAGGAATATCGCCATTCTTTTTCAAGCACTTCAAAAGAGATAAAAGAGGCTGTTTGAATAGCGGCTTCGGCTGTTAGCCCGCTTTCCATATGATGCAAAACTTTAAAGATTATTTCCCGGCCGAATCGACCGGAAAGATAAGTTACAAAGCTTTTACTTTCCTCATAAGCCAACAACCGGGATCTTTTGTCAGGAGGGAAGTTCTGTTGTAATTCTTGCAGTCGGATAAAATTGCCAGAGTATGCCGCCCGGTTTAAAAGGGAGCTTTTAGGGTCCCTAATAACCTCGCCGATCCCGTCACTTGCCCATTGACAGAGGCCTTCATCCAGCCATCGGGGGAAAATATCTGCTCTGATATACTGATGCAGCAAAAGATGAGCAAGTTCGTGCTTCAGAGTGGTTGCGAGGCTGAAAGGGTGTGTGATCATTTTGGAATTGTCTATAACAATCAAGTTTCTTTGAGGAACAGCAAACGCTACCACCAGGGAATCGCCGGCCATTTTAAGAAAGTCTTTTCTGGTTTTAATGAGCAGCACGGATGGCTTCGAGTGCAGCTGCCAAGCAAATAGAGCTTCAATATCCTCTCTTACTATTGGATAAAGATGCAAGATCTCCTTGGCAGCCTGCTCCAGGGAAGCATCAAAGAACACTTCCACATCTTTGGTCTGAAAGGACTGAAGCTCTCCGGCCTCAGTGCTGGAAACAAGCAGCAGGCAGAGAGTGACAAAGAATATCGGCCGTATTGCT
The DNA here is from genome assembly GCA_030145595.1 of Desulfobacterales bacterium. Taxonomy (GTDB): domain Bacteria; phylum Desulfobacterota; class Desulfobacteria; order Desulfobacterales; family UBA11574; genus Desulfatibia_A. The sequence goes on from JAQYVG010000189.1 coordinate 4,910, forward strand.
TTCAAATTATTTCAACGATTTTGCGGATGATCGTTGCTACTTTGGGAGCGGCAGCGTTGGCTACGGCAATGATCTCTTCCACCACTGCGGGAGTCGGCGCATCCGGGTCATGAACGTTGGTGATAATCGACAGACCCAGGACCTGCATCCCGGCGTGGACCGCCGCGATTACTTCCTGCACGGTTGAAAAGCCAACCGCATCGGCACCGATGGTCTGTAAGAAGCGAATTTCAGCCGGTGTTTCCAGAGAAGGGCCTTTAAGGCCGGCATATACCCCTTGATGCAGTCTGATATTGGAATCCTTGCCGGCGTTTTTCGCAAGAGCTATAAGTTTTTTGTCGTAGGCCTCCGTCATATCGGGGAATCTGACGCCCCAGCTCTCTTCATTAGGCCCGCCAAGTGGATTTGAACCGGTCAGGTTAATGTGGTCGGAAATGATCATCAGATCCCCTGTTTGCAGATTAGGGTTAAGTCCGCCGGCGGCATTAGAGAGGATCAGGGTTTTAACGCCCAGCTCCTGCATAACCCTGACAGGCAGGGTAACTTCAAGCGGCGAGTAGCCTTCGTAAAGATGAAAGCGACCCTGCATGACAATGAGCGGCTTGTCCTGCACGCTGCCGCAAAGAAGTTTTCCGAAGTGGCTTTCCACCGTAGTGGCCGGGAAATGGGGAATATCTTTGTACTCAAAAGATAAAGATATGTCCAGCACTGCTGCACTTTCTCCCAGGCCGGTGCCGGTCAGCAGGCCTATTTTGGGAAGTTTTTCAATATGATTCTTTAAGAATTGCGCTGCTTCAACGGCTTTGTGTTTATAATTTTTCATAGCTGCGATATTAATTCAGGGTTTTGATGCGGTCAAGCAAACAAATGCGATTGTTTTGATGAATCGGACTTTTGCGAATTCATCACGTTAATATGAGCAATTCAAGTGGTGACTTTTCCAAAAAAAGTGTTATCATATGGAACAACAACATGTTATCCTAATTGAAAGTACGCAGAGGTTACTTCTATGGCAACAGAAGAAGGTGTGGTTTTGAGGATCGACTCCCGCACTGCCTGGGTAAAAACACAAAAAACAAAATCCTGTGAAGGGTGTTCGTCCCGGGGAGCATGCAGCGTCATGGGCGGTGCAGAAGATATGGAAGTGCAAGCCATAAATGCCGCCGGCGGGAAGGTCGGCGACCGGGTTGTACTCAGTTTCGACACATCCTCATTATTAAAAGCTTCTTTTCTGCTTTACGTCTTTCCGATAATATGCATGCTTTTGGGGGCTTTTGCCGGCATGCAGGTGGCGCCGGCAGTGAATTTCGATTCCTCAATCGTCTCGGCAATCTGCGCCTTTTCATTTTTTGGTTTATCTTTTTTGTTGGTCAAATCAAAAGGTAATCGCATGGCTCAAAAAGATGAATACCGCCCCAAAATCATTAGAATCTTAAAGCAGCAGTAACAGGATCTGCAACGGGTATAACATCCCTCGCATTTTAGTATAGTACAGAGATAGATGGTGATGTTAATGACCAAGTCGGGACCGGGGTGTCGGCATTGGAGGGCATGGTTCTCTTAGAATAAGGGCGTTGATACTCGTTATATATCAAAGGAATTATATGGGTTTATGGCACCTCGATAAAGTG
>JAQYVG010000018.1:0-279 GCA_030145595.1 Desulfobacterales bacterium
GGTATCCAGCATCTGGTATCCAGCATCGGTTTGTCTCAATTAATGCAATAGGTATCTCATCAACGTATCGATTTGAGCCCAAGCTTCACTATTTTTTGATTCGAAAGTCTACTTTTAGGAGGGTACGACAGTGCTGAAAAAAATACGCTTCAAGGTAATCCTCACCGCCCTGGCCTTGATTTTACTGGCCGGATGCACCGGAATCGGTCCGGGAACGGTCACCCGTGACCGCTTCGATTATGTCAACGCCATCTCCAACTCCTGGAAAAAACAGATGCT
>JAQYVG010000018.1:289-21504 GCA_030145595.1 Desulfobacterales bacterium
ACGTTGATGCGCCGGTGTTCATGGAGGTATCATCCATTATCAGCCAATACGCCATAGAGGGAAAGATAAATTTAGGTGCCAGTTGGAATGATCCTGTCTTTGGTGATAGTCAAATCGTGGGGGGCAGTGGTAAATACACCGACCGTCCGACCATTACCTACAGCCCTCTTGTGGGAGAAAAGTTTACGCGGAGCCTGATGACACCCATTCCCGTTAGCGGCTTTTTGTCCTTGATACAGGCTGAATATCCGGCGGATTTTATGTTTCGCATCTGTGTCCAGACGATTAACGGCATCGATAACCGCTTTGGCGGAAAGCTGATGGGACGATCGGCCCACCCCGACTTTTACCGTCTCATTGCAGCCATGCGGCGCATTCAGAAGGCCGGGGGACTGGGCATGCGGGTCGAGCCGTTGGGCGAGAAAAAGGCAACAGTCATGTTTTTCCGCAAAGAGAACATCGATGAGATTGTCGTGGAATTAGAACTGGTCGATCAAATACTTGGTCTTGATCCTGAATCCCAGGAATATTACGTGGTGTACGGCGCCTATCCCGCAAACGATAAGGAAGTCGCCATACTTACCCGCTCCATGCTTCAAATCATAGCTGACCTGGCATCGTATATCGACGTTCCTGCCAAAGATGTCCAAGAAGGGCGCGTGGCACCCTCCCTTGTTGACGAAAACGCATCCGGCATCTCTCCGCTGATCCGCATTCGCAGTGATGCGTCTCGCCCGGACGACGCCTTTGTAAAGGTTCAATACCGTGGTGGCTGGTTCTATATTGATGATAGGGATCTTGACTCCAAGCGCATATTTTCATTTTTGATGATGCTCTTTTCACTTACCGAAACCGGTGCTCAGACAGGGGCACCGATCGTTACGGTTCCGACGAACTGAATATGGAGGTGATTCAGATGACAATTCATTTTCTGCGATATCGTATTTTTTTCACGGTTTTTCTTTTTCAGGGGATTTTTTTGATGGTGTGCACATTCGGTTTTGCGGCCAAAAAAGATGCAGACAAGAAAAACGATTATGTCATGACAGAGGCCGCCCTGCAATCTGAACTGATGAGTTATGCGGATCGTTTTGCAAGTGTGATAACCCAAGTGTTTGAGGACTTTGATGCGTTTAAGCCGGACCCCGAAGCCCGTAATGTTATTATGGGAGACGCTGTTTATTCGATGACGGCAATGTATACCATTGCTGCTGAACCGAATCCCCAGGTCGCTTTACTGGATATGGTTACATTAACGACGCTGGGACGTATGATCTATGAAGATAATATGCGACGAAAATACGGCGAATCGATTGAGGTCGTTATCAAGGGGTTTCGACAACTTGAGGCGGACATCTGGGCAATTGCGGCCAAAATCCTTTCAAATGAACAACAACACGAGTTGCGTGAATTGATCCTCCAATGGAGAAAGCGTTACCCTCATCAAGTCGTATACAACTATATCCGGTTTAGTGATTTTGCTGCAGATCGGAAAACGTCCACTCTGGCGAAGAAGGGAAAAACAGGCGGATTGTTTAAATCGGTCCAGCAGGTGACCCAAGAGGTTGAGGAAACGCGAATGCTGGCCGAGCGGAGTCTGTATCTGGCAACGCGGTTGCCGTTGCTAACGGGAAATTTTGCAGAAACGTGGATGTCGCAGATGATTCTCAATCCGGAAATGCAGAAGATCCTGGCCAACGTCGACACTTTTTCCGAGGTTTCGAACCGGCTGGCCGGCGTGGCGGAACAATTACCCGGGCAAATCACGGCGGAGCGCAAGGCGACGGTCAATCAGGTCATGCAGAGGGTAAGTATCGAGAGAGAAGCGGCGATCGTCCAGCTAATGGATCGATTTGCCTTAGAGCGCAAGCAATCGATTGAAGATATCCTTGCCGAGGAGAAGCGCGTGACAGGGCTGCTCACTGAACTGCGGCAGACCCTCGCATTGGGAAATGAGCTGGTGACATCGACCAACACTCTGGCCGGCCGCTTTGGCATGCAAGAAGAAGGGGCAGCAAAAGGAACACCCTCAGAGCCCTTCGACATCAAAGACTACCAGGCAACTCTGGTAGAAGTCTCTAAAGTGCTTCAACGGGCCGACACTTTGATTAAGACGGTTGATATTTTTTTGCTTTCGCCGGAATGGGAGAAGAGCTTGCCACGTTTCATCGAAGCCCTCGATAGTGCCGAGGGGGAGGGCGAAGAGTGGGTCACCCACGCCTTTTCCCTCGGTGCCGGTCTGATTCTATTTTTCTTTCTGACATTGTTCGGTTACAGATTTATCGATCGCCGACTATTGGGGTCGCATAGAAAAGAAGAAAGGAGGCCCCTATGAGTTCCACCAAAGGGAATACAGGCATGCTTCGTTCCATATGCCACATTATGGCTATTGTTCTGGTAATTCTCGTCGGTACAAACACTGCCCACCCGCAGACTCCTAAAGAAAGTACTGCCACTGCAGAACCGGCAGTAGAAATGCCAAAGCGTACTGGACCTTTTGACGAATTCGACCGCGGGGTTCCTCGATCCAGTGTTCTGGGGTTCTTCAAAGCGGCTCGCGTGGGGGATTACGAGCGGGCAGCGCAGTATCTGGACCTTCGCAACCTGTCGAAGGGGATGGACCCGGGCCAAGGACCAGATCTGGCTCGCAAATTCAAGATTGCACTTGATCGATCCCTTTGGATCGATCAAGATCTATTGGCCACAAATCCAGAAGGACAATCTGAGGATGACCAGCCCTCATACCGGGATATGGTGGGCCGCATCAAAACCCCGGAGAAAACAGTAGATATTCTCCTGCAGCGAGTTCCGCGACAAGACGGGGTCTACATCTGGAAATTTTCCAATAGAACCGTAGCAGAGATACCCCATCTCTATGAACATTTTGGGTATGGACCCCTTGAGGAGACCCTGTCAAAGCTATTTCCAGATGTGCAGTTTCTCGGATGGCAGCTTTGGCAGTGGGCTTTGTTTTTCATTATTGCAGCCCTGGCATATCTCCTTGTGCTGTTGTCGACATGGGTTGTGGCCCTTTTCCTCCGTCGCCGAGAGACTGAAAGGAGCCGGCAAATCGCCTTGTTCGTCACCGGTCCTGTCCGCATTCTCCTGTGGTTCCTGTTGATGAGGCAGGGAGTTTATTTTATCGGGATCTCGACTACTCTACGTGCTTTAGACCGGGCAGAGACCTTGCTAATCATCGCCTCTACCTGGGCCTTGATACGACTTGTAGGCATTATTTTCGACTTATTAGTGGATTGGTTAAGGAAGATGGATCGGGAATCGGCGATCGTCCTGCTGGGGCCGCTGAGAAACATTTCCAAGGTTGTGATCGTCATATTCGCCGTGATTCTGTGGTTGGACAACATTGGCTTTGACGTGGGTGCAATCCTGGCCGGTCTCGGTGTTGGCGGTCTGGCCGTGGCTTTAGCCGCGCAGGACACCCTCAAAAATTTTCTCGGGAGCATCATGATCCTTCTGGACCGTCCCTACATAGTTGGCCAGCGAATCGTGGTCAAAGGCCACGATGGCGTGGTGAAGAAAATCGGCCTGCGGTCTACCAGAATGCGCCTCCTCACAGGACATATGACAACGGTACCAAACGAGGAAATGGCGAAAGTGGACATCGAAAACATTAGCAGTCGTCCGCACATTCGCAGGCTGACCAACATCGGTATAACCTACGATACACCGCCGGAGAAGGTTGAGAAGGCTGTGCAGATCATCCGAAATATTCTCGACAATCACGAGGGCATGGATCCGGAGTTCCAGCCGCGGGTGTATTTCAGCGATTTCAACCCTGCTTCACTTAACATACTTATGCTCTACTGGTATCATCCGCCGGACTATTGGGATTTTCTTGCTTTCAATGGAAGAGTCAATCTGCAAATTATGCAAGCGTTTGAAAAAGAGGGCATCAAGTTTGCTTTTCCGACCACAACCACGTATCTAACCCAGGAAGACGGAGAGCCACTGCACATCAGCCTGGGCGGTGAGGCTCAGCTGGCAAGCTAGAGCGGAAAGGGTTGCAATGAAGTAGTATAGTTATAGCGTACACCTTGAAAAGCATGTTATAAGAACCAGCTACAAGGAGGTGTCCAATGCATTGATACAAAGAGATCTAAAAAAGATTGAAAACTAAGAAGACGTTTCTAAACAGGACATGGGGGCTGCCGTATATTGAGAAACGATAGAAAAAACAACTTTGAAGAATAATATTTCACGCCAAGGTGCCAAGAGACTAAGAATGTTTTTTTTGCGAGCTTTGTGTCTTGGTGAGAAATTATTGAAACAGGAAAGTAATAGACTCTGACGACCATAAAATGTTACCAATGCCTGCAGAGTCGTTCATCTTAAATCTTAAGAGAGAGAAAGGAGAGGAAATTATGAAAAATTTATGTCTCGTATTTTTGGCTGTCACGGTACTTCTATTCACTGCGGTTCCGGCCCTGGCCGGAGATGATTTGGTTCAGACTGTGGTCAATGGATGTAAGAAAGAGCTTGAAACCTATTGCAAAGATGTAACCCCCGGGCAGGGGCGTGTATTGGCCTGCCTTTACGCGCACAGCGACAAGTTGTCCGGCCAGTGTGAATACGCCCTCTACGATGCCGCTGCTCAATTGGAGCGGGCTGTGGCCGCACTCAGCTATGTGATCAACGAATGTGGAAACGACCTGCAGAAGCTCTGCAGCGGGATCCCTGCCGGAGAGGGGCGACTGCTCAACTGCCTTGAAAAAAACGACAGCAAGGTCAGCGGGCGCTGCAAGCAGGCACTAAAAGATGTTGAGTTAAGATAAAGGGCGGTTTTAAAAAATTTTGTCTCACGCAAAGACGCTAAGGCGCCAAGATTTTAATAAATGTTTTTTGTTATTTTTTTGCGATCTTTGCGGCTTTGCGTGAGAATAATAATCTCCAAAAATATTTTCCCACATAAAACATAAAGTCCATTAATAAGGCTCTATATTTTATAGGCAACAAAGAGGCGTTAAATGAAAAAGCGATCGACGCGATTGATAGTAATGGCGCTGTCGGCCCTGCTTCTGGCGGCGGTACCTGCTATGGTTTGCGCTGCCGAAGATTTTCAACCGCTCATCGGCCGCTGGCAGCGCACCGACGGCGGTTATATCATCGATATCCGCAGCATCGCACCGGACGGCAAAATCACGGCCGGGTATTATAACCCGCGCCCCATCAATGTGGAACAGGCCCAGGCTTCCATGCAAAAGGACCATATCAAGGTCGAGGTGACACTGCGCGACCAGGGATACCCGGGCTCCGCCTACACCCTGGTTTATGCGCCGGATAAGGATGCCCTTTTCGGATACTATTATCACGCGGTTTCCGGTCAGAATTTTGAGGTCGTTTTCTTCCGCGTAAAGTAAACTTTGCGTTCTCTGCGTCTCAATCAACTTGTCGGGTCGTCTTGTCGGGTCGAAGCCGGAGGCGTAGCCTGAAGCTCGCAGAGCGAAGCCCGAAGCGGGCGGTAAAACAATATAACACAACACCTCATCAAACTTACAAATTAGAGCACTTAGTTGTACGGAAGAGCACGAAATGGTGAAAACCAGGAAAAAAAAGAAACTCAGCTTGTCTGCTAAGATCATGATCGGAATGGGTCTTGGTTTTGCGGTCGGGATTTTCTTCGGGGAGTATTGCGCCTTCTTGCAAATTGTCGGTGATGCTTTCATCCAGCTCCTGCAGATGACCATTTTGCCCTATATTACGGTTTCCATGATTTTAGGCATTGGCGGGTTGACCTCTGATCAGGCGAAACTGATGGCCAAAAAAACCGGCCTGCTTCTTCTACTGTTTTGGGGCATTTCTTTTGTTATGGTATTGCTGCTGCCTCTTTCGTTTCCGGAATGGGAGTCTGCCGCGTTCTTCAGCTCGTCCATTGTAGAGACTCCCCAAAAAGTGGATTTTCTCAGGCTTTATATTCCATCCAATCCCTTTTCCTCACTGGCCAACAACGTCGTTCCGGCAGTGGTGCTGTTCAGCATTATAATGGGAATCGCTTTGATGGGCATGGAGAAAAAGGACTCGCTGTTAGATACATTGGCCGTTGCTTCCCAAGCCCTGATTCGAATGACGAATCTTATCGTCGGCCTGACCCCCATCGGAGTGTTTGCCATAACGGCGGCGGCAGCCGGCACGATGACCGTTGAAGAATTCGGCAGGTTGCAGGTATATCTGGTCAGCTTCAACGTTGCCGCCCTATTTTTGACATTCTGGATCCTCCCCATGATGGTAGCGCCTGTCACGCCGTTTAAATATCGGGATATCGTCGGGCTTACCCGTGATTCCCTGGTAACGGCGTTTACGACCGGCAACCTGTTTATCGTCTTGACCGTTTTAACGGAAAACTGCAAGCAGCTATTTGAAAAATACGATCTGAAAGAGGAGAAGACCGATTCCTATGTAGACGTCATCGTGCCGATATCGTTTAACTTCCCCAATACCGGAAAGCTGCTGATGCTTGTGTTCATACTGTTTGCCGCATGGTTTTCGGGCAGCACCTTGTCTTCGATGCAATATCCCACGTTCGTATTTGCCGGGTTGTTAAGCTTTTTCGGAGGCGTTGATGTTGCTATGCCGTTCATGCTGGACCTGATGCACATCCCTGCCGATATGTATCAGCTTTATGTAGTGACCGGTATCATCAACGGGCGCTTTGCTACCCTGTTAGCGGCCATGAACCTGGTCATTTTCACCCTGCTGGCTACAGCCTCGTTGACCGGCGTGATGACCGTCAGCAAGAAAAAATTGATGAACTATGTGGTTATCACTCTGCTGTTGACCGCCGGCTTAATCGGCGCTACTCGCTGGTATTTCAGTATCGCTGTGAAAAACGTCTATGAAAAGGACCGGGTGATCGCCAACATGCAGTCCCAGGTGTTTCCCAGCCCCCGGGAAGTTCACAAAGAAATCCCTAAAGACCTTGAACCAATCGATCTCAGCAAACCGGCCTTACAAAGGATACGGGAATCCGGTGTTTTGAGAGTCGGGTATAATCCCGAAAGCATCCCGTTTTCCTATTTCAGCGAAATTGGTGAGTTGGTGGGATTGGATGTGGATATGGCCCAGTTGTTGGCCCGGGAGTTGAGAGTCAAACTCGAATTTTTCCCCGTCAGCCCGGATACCATGGAGGAGCAACTCCAATCCGGCCAGATCGATCTGGTCATGGCCGGAGTGGTCGTCACGACACCTCGTTTGGAGAAAATGGTCTTTTCAGACCCTTACATGGAAGCCACGCTTTGTTTCATTGTCCGGGATCATCGCCGTAATGAGTTTGTAACCGAGACGGCCATCAAGAATATCCCCAAATTGAAGATCGGTCTCCCTCACGCAGACGACTACTTCTTTCATAAAATCAAAGCATATCTGCCCCGGGCTGAAATCGTTGAAATAAAGTCGATGCGCGACTTTTTTGAAACCAATGAACATCAAATAGACGCGCTCTTAATGCATGCTGAAGGTGGTTCGGCCTGGACGCTGCTCTACCCCAAATTTCAGCCGGTGGTACCGGTTCCGGATGTGGCTAAAATTCCTATAGCCTATCCGGTTGCGGGACGTGACAGGGAGTTTGCGAATTTTTTGAGTCAGTGGATCAAGCTTAAAAAGAATAGTATTGAATATCCCAGGTTGTACAATCACTGGATCTTGGGCCAGGATGCCGAGCCCAAACAACCGCGCTGGTCCATTATCCGTGATGTGCTCAAATGGGTAGAGTAAATTTTATCGGCTCTTCCCAGGGGTAAACAAAAATTTTTTCGATCCATTAGGGTGTAACTGAACCGCGTACATGAAATCTTTTTACAAAAAAATTCTGACCGTATTGTTTTTGGCCTTACTCGTGCCCACTGCAGCGGCCCGGGGGGGGGAAACTGTTGCCGGAGGGGATGCAACGGATACGGTTGCCGTCCAGGGCCAACGTTTGAAAGGGTGGATTCGACTTCTCGATTCCGAGGGCGTCACCCTTGATACCGCTTACGGAAAAGGTAAAATAAAGATTGACTATCAAGATATCGAACAAATTTCTTCACAGCGCCCCTTTCGCATTTATTATGGTGAAGATCATGTTGTGCAGGGGCAGATACTGGGTATTGAAAAGGGGCTGTTGTCCATCGGCATGATCCCGGAATCGGCCGTTTCCATTAAGGCGGCTGCAATTATCACCGGCCTTGCATTGCAAGAGTATGAAACCTCCTGGCTGAGGCGTATGCGAACCGACTTTCGGCACTGGAACGCGAATCTGGCTTTAGGGTGGCGCTACGAAAGAACCGCGGTTGACAAAAACAAGCTCGAATTCGGTCTCAGGCTGGCACGACGTAAATCTCCGACCCGGCTTGTTTTTGACTTCAGGTATGCATACGAAATTCAGAAGTCATCCGGAGGCGTAGAAGCGACAACCAAGGACGAATTGATGACGTACCTTTTGGGAGAGTACGACGTGCGCGACCAATGGTTCCTTTTTGCCCGGCCGGCAATCGAACGGGACCGACCTCGATTAATTGAGCAACGTCTTTACCCGGCAGCCGGAATCGGGTACCGCTTTTATGAGGATAAAAACTATCTGCTACAGCTACCGTTCGGTTTCGGCTATGTGGATGAGGAATTCATAGGCTTTGGAGAAAACACTTACACGGCCGGTTATATCGGGTTTGAGGGCCTTTACACCTTCAAAAACGGGGTGACAATCTCATGCAATCTCTTATTAATGCCGGGGCTTGATGATCCGGGCGAAGAACGGCTTTTCAGATTCGATTTTGATTTTAAACTGCCGATTGTCGACCCGGTGGCCCTACTGTTTCGGTTTACGAACGTCAATGACAACAATCCGGATCCGGAGGTCGGGGACAATAAATTTACAACCTTTATGGCACTATCTATAGATTTTTAGTTTGAAATGCAGCATAAATTGCTGCACACAGGGAAGAATTTAGCAAACTAATAAAATAATATTATGATTTTATTAAGAAACAGAAAATTGAAGCTTCCCGCCCCAAAGTCGGGGATTCTGACATGCGTCAGTGCTTTGCGGCGAGAAGCGATCCGGTCAGGAGGTGAAGTATGATATCGAAACATTCGCGTGGGATCGCAATTAAATTACTGGTCGTGGGGTGTGTTATACTGCTTAGCGCCTGCTCTAAACAAAGCGTGCAAAGAGCGGGAGAAGGTGCCACGATGGGCGCTGTTGTCGGCGCCGCCGGAGGTATGGTCAGCGCCCTTGTTTTCGGTGGTGATGTCGGAAATGCCGCCGCCCGGGGGGCTGTCTGGGGCGCGAGCACAGGGGCTGCTTCCGGGGCTATGATTGGCGCAAAGGAAAATCAGGTTAAGAAAGATCAGCAAGCTGCTGCAATCGAGAAGCTGAAGTCTACTCTGGGCGAGGATGCTTTCAACGGACTTGCAGCACTGACCAATTGCAAACACGAGATAGCGTTGGGCTACGCCCAAACGGCTGCAAATTTAGATGATAAAAATCATGCCCTGGCAGGCCTGTGGATCGAAGTGCTTACCTATGCGGACAGTCGGCAGGAGGATCAGGCCCGGGCACTGTTTTCGGATCTTGTTGCCGAAGACTCCAGGATCAGCTCGGAAGCCCAGGCCGAGGAATCCATGCGCAAGGCATTACAGAAACTGATGGATATCCGCGGAGAATTCAATTTGCCAAGGATATGCGGCTAGGCGCAGCAAGGATATGACAACTCTAATGAGACATTGACTTGTCAGCTGCAATAAAGTGTAATGCCCGAATAAATCCTAAACAAACTGGGTATGGCGCATCCTCGACTTTCGCTAAATTAGTGTAATGCTAATGACGTTTTTGTTCTTTGCCATCAAACAAACAGAACAAAATCTGCTTTGGGACCAATAACTGTCGCATAAACAAGGTAAAAAGGAGCCGATTATGAAAAAGACCGTCTGGATTTTGGTGATAGTATTTATTGCCGTTTTCTTTTCTTTTCCTGTGCATGCCGAAAGCAGCGACCCTGTTGACCAGTCCTGGGAACGTTTCAGCTTTAAACTGGGGGGATATATTGCCGACATTAACAGCAGTGTCTACCTCGGTTCCGACACACTCGGACTTGGAGCCATGGTGGATGTCGAGGAGGCCCTGGGTCTGGATTCGTCCATGTCGGTTTTAAGAGCGGAAGTCAATTATCGCTTCGGCAGCAGTCAGCGTCATATGGTCGGCTTAAAGTACTATGATTTTCGCCGCAGTTCCACAAAAACGCTGGAAGCCGACATAACATGGCAAGATAAAGAATACAAGAAAGGCACCACTGTTGAGAGTTATTTAAATATTGGAATCTTCAAGGCCGGCTATGGCTACGCCTTTTACCAGGATGATCGCATCAGTCTGGCGGCTTCTATAGGATTGTTTGTATGCCCCATCGAGGGTGGTATAACCGCATCCGGAGGCAGCACATCCGAGGAAGACATTGTCGCGCCCCTTCCGGTAGTGGGTCTAAGTTTGGATTTTGCCATCACGCCCAAACTGTTTATAAAACAGTCTATTGAAGTTTTCTATTTGGAAATCGGTGATTTCAAAGGTTCAATCAGTTCATTTACTATCGCCTGCGAGTACGATTTCTGGAAGAATGTCGGCTTCGGTCTCGGGTACGATGTGTTTGATTTAAAACTTGAAGCCAACGGTTCAGACTACCCCAATATCGATTTTATAGGAAAAGTTGAATTCGAATACTCAGGGCTTTTGCTTTATACTAAGATCTACTTTTAACCAAAACTCTATACAGGCTGGATAAATGCAAAAGGCGATGACTATCAGACAAACATGTTCGCATCTGCTCTCCTATAACCTTATAGCCAAAGGGTTTACGACGGTTCTGTGGATCGTGACGGTGACATTGATGAATCCTTTGTTGGCAATATCCGGAGACACAGAAACAAATAGACAAAATTTGCAGGCACGCCAACTGTTTGAATTGAGCAACAATGAACTGCTTGAACAGGCCCGGACGATCTTTGATGAAGCATCCGGCAAATACCTTGTGCAACTGCGGGGATTATCAACATGTAACATACTTCTTCAGCAGGCCAGGCGCGAAACTGCATCTCTGAATATTACCCAAGAAAAACCTGCAATACCTGCAAAACATATGTCTGCGGTTGAAGCTGCCAAGATTGCTTTGAATCATTCCAAAATAAGGCTCGATACATTTAAACACCAGCTTGAATTGCTTGAGAAAGAGAAATCATTATTGGAGAAAAAACTTTCTCAAATAGACGCCGCACAGTTGGCTGCCAATCATTTTGATAATCAGCTTGACAAGTTGAGTCTGTATTTATTTGAGATCGGACTACGTGTCAAAGACGGTACCTTGAGATATGATCAAGTTCCCGATCTGTTTAACGCCAAACAGATAAAAATTCAAAGACAAGGGCTTCAGCAGCAGCAAGATGCCTTGAAGATGAAAGAAAAAGCGAGTCTTAAAGAAGTTGACATAACCTTCAAGCGCATTCAAAAAGGCCAAAAGGCGGTCATAGCATCCGAAGCTCATTATTTTGCGGTTAAGGCCAAATATGCCAAGGCGCTTCAAACCATAGAACTGGAACAGGAATATTCCGCACACGCCCCAAAAAAACTGCTCGAATATATTACCAGCTTGCAGGAAGAACGAGCATGGCTCGGCAGGACCTATCATCGGGCACAGGATCGATTCAACAAGAGTCAGGCCGATGTCTCTCGGATGCAGCAGGAACTCGAAAAGCTTTCAGCTCCCCAAACAGAGGAAACCAAGATCATTCATGCCGAAGAAGCACAGCTGATAGCCGAAGTTGCTGAAAAGACGGTTGTCTATCATGACACGCGCATCGAGAAACTGATAGTACTGCGTTCAAAGCTCCAATCACTTATCAAACAAGGAGAATCCCTTAACGCCGACGCAACAGTTTTAGGTGATCATCTTTTCAAAATGCAGGTGATTGCCAAAATCCTTGAACGTTTTGCCGGTGAAAGCAAAATTTCATTGGATTTAATTCCAAAAGGCAGCGGCTCAGAAATAATCATGGCTGCCGGCATTTCTGTTTCGGCCTATCTGTCCAATGCTTTGGCTGTCATGCAGAAAGCCAAAGCTCAGATGGCACTGTATGACCAACAGATAGAAGCATCAAAAACCGCCCGAAAAAAAGCCGAAGATAAAGCGGCAGCTTTGAAAAAGATTTATGAATCCGCTTGGCAGGCTCAACAAAGACAGCAGGAACTCAAGAATCTGACAGGCGAACAGATTATTCTTATGTTTGAAAAGAATGCAGAAAAATTACAGCAAAATCTGATTGCGCTGCAAAGACGTCATGAAGAATTCAGCAAATCTTACAAAGATTTTAAAAAGGATAAACAGCGCCTGGAATCTTTAAGGGATCCTTTATTACGCTCGGCTCGCCAGGAAACCCTTTTTGAAAAAAAACAGATTATTGAAAAAATCTATAAATTTGCGGGATTAGATTTGCCGGCTGAGAAAATTCGGGTTCCAACCGGGACAAATTCTGCCGATGCCGATGCCGGGCAGCAGCAAAATAGTGCCCAAGGCTCAGCCAAAGATGATTTTGCCTCCGGAATAGAAAAGTATCAAAATTTGTTGTCAACCCGTGCCGGAATTTCCGACAGTCAGGAAAGGTATCGTATTGAACAATTAACGCTGTTAAATTCTCTGCAAAAACAGTTTAAAGAATATCAAGAAATTCTGTCTGAAACCAGCAAGCTGGCGCTGCAACACAACGCCGGAGCCGTAGAACTAAAAAAGCGCATGGGAAGCAGGCAATTGAGTGACAATCAAATCCCTGAGGGAATAACCGAGGCTTTGAAAGGGGATCTGACTGATCAGCTTGAAACCGAGATATCCGACTTGCTGAATTTTCAGATAATTTTCCGCCAACAGAGTAACAGACTCGGTTACAAGAGTAAAAAATACAATCAGGGCAATGTGGTGTTAGCCGAAATCCAGAGTTCGGTCAACAAACGGGTTGACATACTGCGCGAATCGATAAAGCTGGATCAGGACTTTAAACTTGAACGAGCGGCGCTTGCCGAAACCAAGCTGAAAACATTGCAGCAGAAAGCATTGCGCCGCATGGAGTCTGAAGATAAAACAGCCGAAATTCTGCTTAGTTTTGTTCCGTCCGCGCGCGCTAAAAACCTGAGCGCGCTGCTTAAAGCTTATTATATCGATCTGACAGAACTGGAGATAAAGCAGGAAAATCTGAAAACACTAAAAAGTGAAGTCGGGCTGTTGATCCGGCTTACAGAAGAGGAAAAATCCCTCATTTCAAAAATATTGGTCATTTTCCGGAAAGAAAAAGAACAATTGATAATTGAAAAAGAAGACGAATGGGTAAAAATCGAGGCTCAATTCAAGCCCCCAAAGGCCGAAGAAATTCTGAATAATTTTGAGGCCAAAACCGGACGTCGCCTTTCAACACCGGCGCCGGTTCTGGAAAAGCACAAGGTTGAAGCCATTGAAGCAGCAACCTATTTTGTTTTTGACCTACATATTCAAATCGACACCGTTAACAAATGGATCGAACTTTTCGAACAAAGACTTTCACCATCGGGTATTGATGCGGATATCGGTGGGGGACTCGACAAGCTCGGAGCGCTGAATGCCACAGATTCGGCCATTCACCGCAGAATTCAATTCATCGCCGGGCATTCGCAGGATGAATTTGTGAATTTGGCAACAGATGAGAAACCGAAGGCCGAAATCGACAAGCAACGTTTTTTGGAAGGTGAAATCGGCATGTTGCGATCGGAACGTTACAAAATACGCAGTCAGGCAATTTTCCGAGTATTGTTTAAACTGGCAATTATTTTTCTGATCGCAGCGATCTTCCTACGCCTGGCCAACGCCCTGATGGACCACTACCAGAAAGCGGATATTGGAAAAAATCCACAAGCCAAGCTTTTTCTTTCCTTCCTTATGACTATTTTAAAATTTACCGTATGGATGCTTGCCATTGTTACGGCATTGAGCACCTTAGGATTTAATATCGGCACCATTCTGGCCGGTCTCGGAATCGGCGGTTTGGCAGTGGCCATGGCCGCCAAAGATTCTCTTGCCAATATCCTGGGCGGTATTATGATATTCATAGAACAGCCCTTTACGCTCGGGGATATTATCAAAATAGGGTCTTTACCGGCAGCTAAAGTTGTCGACATGACCTGGCGTACAACCAGACTGCTCGATACATTTAATTACTACATGAACGTGCCCAACAGTCAGGTTGCCGAATCATCGATTCAGAATTATACCAAATCGGTTCCCATCGGAGATTATATTGATGTTTACATCTCACCCGAACATCGTCCTGAAAAAGTGCTTGAACTCGTGAACCGGGCGCTTGCAGACTGCAAAACAATTTTGCAAGAACAAGATAAAGGCACCATTGTGGCGGGGCTGGAAGTTTTTGAAAATATGACCATGATGAAATACTGGCCCTGGTGGTCTGTAGATGATTATCACAAACGCTTTGGTATACGGGGCGAAGTTTGGAACTGTATTTGGAAACGACTTTCGGAAGCAGGCATAGAAATGAAAGCCAGGCCTTTCGAGCTGCAAGAAACAGCGGGCTTTAAAGATTTGCCGGACAACGGTAAAACCTAAATAAATGAGCAATCGGGGAGTTTTCGCTGTAAGACCGCTCAATGGATAATCATATTTTAAACCGTGTGAACTCGAATATAAAGGTTCGTAAAGAAATAACAGAGGCTTTTGCAATAATATTAATTGTTTTGATAAACAACCGGTGATCGCTTGCGATGGCAGCTTTTGGCAATACGTCTGTTCTTTCTAACGATCCTTAATATACTCAAACAGCACACACTTTAAAATCTGATCACCCATTTCGCTTATGCACAAAGCATTATGGGAAAAACTCCCCGACTGCTGAAACCAATTAATCATGTTTTTTCAGGAGACAACGATTATGACATCTAAAACTGGCGATAAAAACAGAAAGGCGATCCAAAAGCAAATCTTTATTATTCTTAGTCTTCTTTTGATCTTTTTCCTTGTCGGGTGTGAACATCTTAATCGCTCCGAAGCAAAAGGTCCCGAAAAAGATCATATCAAGGTTAGCGAACATTGGTATTCCCAGGACTCAAGCAAAATTTCGATAGGAATTACCAATATTAAAAACCATGTCTCATCTACAGGGACAACCAGCATTGATAAAAACAAACAGAAAATACTAAATGTCATTGATGAATTCAAAAAATACAAGGTTAACATGATTTTATTTCCAGAATTCTCTCTGACCGGTTATTTCTGGGAAGACACGCCTGCATGCTGGAATTATATGCGAGAAGGTTTAACGAACAATCAATTAGAATGGTTGGCCGAAGTTAAATCCAAGTTGGATGATGATTTGAATTTTATCATTTTCAACAACATACGACTAAACCCCGACAAACCCGACGGCAAATTTTTGAATTCCACATTTGTTATCCACAAAGATTTTGATGTGGCTAAATTAACCTCCAAAAAAAACGAACAAGCATATATCTATGATAAAACATTTTTGCCCGGTATTGAAAAAATATTTACTACGTCCGGAAAAGACGACAGTTTAGTCCTTGATACCAAATGGGGAAGATTTGGTTTTACAACCTGTTATGACATGTCTTTTGCCCAAATATATCAAGAGTACGCCACGTTTGACCAAGTGGATGCTATTATCCAGTTGGCAAGTTGGAGAGGGACGTCAACAAGGGAATATTCCGCAATGAACGTAAAAAGTGACCATTATTATGGATTTATTTGGGATTTGATGGCCTCGAGCCAGTCGGCATTCAACCAAGTCTGGATTTTCGCGTCTAATGCCGTCGGAAAACAAAAAAGAGGGGATTATGAATTCTGGGGCGGGTCGGGCGTGTGGGCCCCGTCAGGTATGAATCTCGTTCAAGGGCCGCATGTTTCCGAGGAACTTATCGTCATGCACCATATTGATATCAAAGGGCAAACCAAGTTTGAACATGATGATTTCCACTACTACAAAGATTTTATCGAAATTTATAACCCCATAATTGATAAACGTGCCCATACAAGGACAAGAGGGAAACAATAAGGGATAACATTTAAAAATCCGGATGAGGTAGGGGTATGCGACTTAACAAAATTAAGCGGATCTGTTTTTTTCTCGGCATCTTTTTCCTGCTAATGACAATCGCCGGTTGTGCCAGTGGGCCGGAGCGACACCCGGTACCACCGAACCTTACTTCAAAAGTTGGTATCCCCGGTATTCCAAATCTCCGGACCTGGGGCGACGAGGTGCCGAAGTTCGCACAGGAAATGTTCGATACATTCACGGATGCTGATTATCGTAAACATTTTTCCGCGTTTTACAAAAAGCCTCACTATTACCTTGCAATCTCTGGCGGTGGTCCCAACGGGGCCTTCGGAGCTGGACTGCTTGTGGGGTGGACTGCAGCCGGCACACGGCCCGAGTTCACCGTGGTGACTGGCATCAGCACCGGTGCTCTTACGGCACCGTTTGCGTTCCTCGGTCCTGACTATGACGATGAGTTAAAAACCGTCTACACCACCAGCTCTACCAAGGACATCATTGAGGAACGAAATATCATCACCGCTCTTTTTGGTGACTCAATGGCCGACACGAAGCCCCTGAAGGCACTGATTGCCAAGTATATCAATTCCAACATCATAGACGCCATTGCTCGGGAATACAAAAGAGGACGACGCTTGTGGATTGGTACCGTAAACCTCGATGCCGGCCGGCCCGTTATCTGGAACATCGGGGCCATCGCTGCCAGTGATCATCCGCATAAGATTGAATTGATACATGATATACTCCGAGCCTCGGCCGCAATACCAATCGCGTTTCCACCGGTGGTGATCCCGGTGGAAATCGACGGTAAGCGTTTCGACGAGTTGCATGTGGACGGTGGTACGGGGTCGCAGGTATTCGTCTACCCTGCAGCGGTGAACTGGAGAAAAATAGCCCAGAAGCTAAAGGTGCAGGGGGATCCCAAGGTTTACGTGATTAGGAACTCCTTCCTGGAGCCCGATTACCAGGGTATAAAACGCAAGATGCTTCCCATTGCGTCCCGCACCATAGATTCACTCATCAGGACTCAGGGCATCGGGGATCTCTACCAAATCTATTCTCTATGCGAGCGAGACGGAAATGATTTTAACCTGGCTTACATCCCGTCGGATTTCACGGAGGAGCAGACCGAAGCCTTCGACCCGGTGTACATGAGAAAGCTCTTAGAACTGGGCTACCAGATGGCCCGTGAGGGTTATCCGTGGCAAAAATATCCACCGGGTTACGCCATCAAGCCTTGAACTCGCAGACAGTTAAACACCGTTGCTTCTGATAATTAGTGTTAATTTTCGACGATGTCGCACCGTCCAAGGTGAAACCGGCGGATTGCTTGAGTATCTTAAGATCCCATTTTTTTCCGGGGTGCCAACCTATATAAGCATCAGTCAGGCGGTTGTAGGTTTCCCCAAGGCTTTCATTGAGATCCCAGTCCCCCTCAATATGCATCACCCAGTACTGAATTAATTCGAATACTCAGGGCTTTTGCTTTACACTAATATTTATTTTAAATAGATCTTACACAGACAATCTTAAAACATTACAAATAGTTTTATGACAGTTTTCTTTTCCGTGCCAGGTATTTTTGAAATGCTTCTTTTATTACTTCAACGCCATTTCCAACTCCTGGAAAAAACAGAGGCTCCTCAACCTGGTCAAGACACGCTACGTTGATACCCCGGTATTCGTGGAGGTATCATCCATTATCAGCCAGTATACTCTTGAAGGACAGATCAACCTGGGTGCCAACTGGGAAGCGAGTAATGGCCTCCAGACTCCTGTCTCATGAGCATCTGCATCTTTTGTTACCGTCGCCTTCTTTGGTATTGATAAATCTATCTTCAAGACGTGTTAAAAAAACTCTCCGCGTTTCAATCTCATACTTTTAGCTTCCCCTTTTCGAAGAACCGTTTGCTAATAAATATCCAATATGCTACGGCTTTTGGCGGAAAACAATATATCCTATTATAAGCTTTCGTTTTATCAGTTGGAGGATGTTCTGATGGCCGGAAAACCAACTTATGAAGAATTGGAACAAAGGGTTAAAACGTTAGAAATAGAAATCGTTGAGCGGGGCCAAAAAAATGAGGCGCTGCGGGTAAGTGAGGAAAAATATCAAAATCTTGTCGAGAATTCTTATGATATCGCATATTCGGTAACTCCTGACGGGATAATGACTTTTATTGGTCCACAAATAGACCGTTTTGGATATGAACCTGAAGACTTAATATCAAAAAACTTTATAGAATTTGTTGTTCCCGAACAAAGGCAGGAAGTTGTGAATAGTTTCGAAAAAGGAACGAGAGATGGCACAAGTTTTCCAACAGAATTTCAATGTCTTGGGAAAGATGGAAAACGGCATTGGGTTGAAGCGGTTGGAAAGATCTTATATGATGATTCAGAAAATCCTCTCCTCCAAATTGGTGTATTGCGTGATATCTCTGAACGCAAACGGGTGGAGGAGGCGCTGCGTGAAAGTAAAGCAAAATATCAAGACCTGTATGACAGTGCTCCTGATATGTTCGTTTCGGTTGATGCGAAAACGGCGAATATACTTTACTGCAACCAGACACTGGCCAATGCATTGGGGTATACAAAGAAAGAAATTGTTGGCCGGCCCATTTTCGATATGTATACCCCGGAGAGTGCGGAGCACGCAAAAGCAAAGGTGTTTCCCATATTTGCGAAGACCGGAACAATAGAAGCTGAAGAACTGCAACTGCAAAAAAAAGACGGCAGTAAAGTTGATGTTAGTCTTAATGTATCCGCCGTATGCGATGAGCAAGGAGATATTCTATACAGCAGATCAATCTTTCGTGATATCACCAAGCGCAAGGAAATAGAGCAGCTTGAAGCGGATCGCACCTATCTGGGTGAAGAGATCAAACTGATTCATGACTATGACAACATCATCGGTGAAAGCGAGGTGTTAAAATACGTTCTATACAGCTTAGAGCAGATCGCGCCCACCGATACCACCGTGCTCATTCTGGGTGAATCCGGCACCGGGAAAGAGCTTATCGCCAGAGCTATTCATAATGGCAGCAAAAGAAAAGAGCGTCCCCTGATCAAAGTGGATTGCACTGCTTTACCGGCAAACCTGATTGAATCGGAGCTTTTCGGCCATGAAAAAGGGGCCTTCACCGGTGCGGTTGAGAAAAGGATTGGACGTTTTGAACTTGCAGACGGGGCCACCCTATTCCTGGACGAGATAGGCGAATTGCCATTGGAGCTGCAGCAAAAATTCCTCAGGGTCCTTCAGGACGGCGAGTTTGAACGACTGGGTAGTTCTCAGGTAATGCACACCGATGTTCGCGTTATTGCCGCAACCAATCGAAATCTTTATGATGATGTCAGCAAGGGACGATTTAGAAAAGATCTTTGGTATCGCCTTAATGTATTCCCTTTGTCAATGCCACCGCTAAGGGATCGTGTTGATGACATTCCTTTGCTCGTCAACTGGTTGATTAAAAAGGCTCAGCGACGACTCAATAAAAATATCAAGACGGTTCCGACAGATATCATGAACGATCTCAAGGCCTATTCCTGGCCCGGAAATGTCAGGGAGATGGAAAATGTGATCGAACGTGCGGTAATCTTTACTCCCGGAAGCATGCTGCAACTGGCCGCCCCGCTGAAAGCGCCGGAAACCGATGACAGCACCTTGCATAATGCTCCCATGAAAAGCCTTGCGGAGATGGAAAAGGAATATATTCTGCAGGCGCTAAGAAAAACCAATTGGAACATTTCCGGAAAATACGGAACTGCCGAGCTTCTGGGGCTGAATTCCAGCACCCTTCGCGGACGGATGCGAAAACACGGGATTCACCGTCCTTCTTTTAAACCCTGACTATTTTATGCATCATATATGACCGTCACATTTGACCGAATAGGTCATATATGGCGGGCCATGTTCTTTCCCCACAAATCTCAGACTACTTCCCTCCAACTATTTTATCAATTTATTCTTAATGTTATAAAGTTTACCGGTCTATCTCCCGGCATTGGCACAGATCTTGTAACCTCACTTGTAACTTCATGATCACGAAGTCATTTATTCCCAGCTTCATAGACTCAATTTAATAGAATTTGGATCAAAGCAATGAAAATGATGCAGATATCCATCCACGCCCGTGATGACAAACGAAACGAGTTGTTGCGTACATGCCGGTTTATAACCGATCAGACCCGTCAGGAAAGCGGTTGCAAAAGCAGCCAACTTTCTCAGGATGGCGATAACGAGAACATCATTACACTCGAACAGCAATGGGAGCAGTGGTCATCTCTGAACAACTACTTTCGGTCGGATCATTTCAGTGCACTGCTCGGCGCAATGAAATTGCTGGGACGGACCTATGAAGCTCGAATCAATGAGGGCACTCCGGAAGAAGGGATGGATGCTGTTACACGTGCAAGATCGCAAGAAGATGATCAGTCTTCAGTGAACAGTAATCAGTGATCGGTGATCGGTGATCGGTGACAAGTAAACGGTGATCCGTGAAATGATAGCGGCATAGCCGCGTTTCATAAAATCGTAACACGATTTTATTTATTTGTTGATATTCTAAAAAGAATAAAAAGGAGGTAGCAAATGAGCAAACTGAAATTTATGTTTTCATTAACTGTGATTCCTGTCCTGGTGTTATCCCTTGCCGGGAATGTCCTGGCAAAAGGACCGGCGCAAATCATTCACGACGCCGAATATTATGTCCTGGAGGCCCAGCATGGAAAAAAATGGGCGAAACAGGATAAGAATATTCAGAAGAGACTAAAGGCGCTGCGCAAGAAACACGGCACCCCGCCGAACATCATCCACATCATGTGGGACGACACCGGGGTAGGGGAAGTCGGCATCCCCCAAATTCAGAAGATGCGCGGCTGGGAAACACCGAACATGAATAAGTTCGGTCAGGAGGGCATCTTCTTCACACGCATGTATACCGAGCCGAGTTGCACACCGAGCCGGGCTGCGGTCATGACCGGGCGTCATGCGGTGCGCAATGGAATGTACAACGTCGGCTTCCCCTATGAATATGGCGGAATTGCGGCCGACGAAGTGACTATGGCCGAAGTACTCGGCAAAGCAGGTTATGCCACGGCTTTCTACGGCAAGTCGCATTTGGGCGATGTTGAATCCA
>JAQYVG010000190.1 GCA_030145595.1 Desulfobacterales bacterium
ATATATCTGGTTATAGGGAACGTCACTTATTTTTTTACTACTTGTTTTCTGAGAAATCAAGGTGAAAAATCAGATCCTGCTCCAGGCCGGTACTGCCATGCTTGCCCAGGCAAATATGGCGCCGCAGCAGGTGCTGTCACTGTTCGGATAAAATCGTAAAACGATTTTATAAGACGCAACTTCGTTGCTTAACACTTAAACCAATAACCCCATTTCCGGAAACCCGGAGGCGGGGTTTTTATTTAGCCCTGAAAAACCTGGTTCTTTGGGCCAGGTCAGAGATGTCTGGCTCTGCCTTAGAGTTTTGAGTCCAAAATCACAAATTCCAAGCACTAAATTACAAATAAATCACAAAATCCAATATTCAATCGTTCGACCTAGAGGCTCTCGACAGGTGACCAAAACCTTCCAGGACGAGACCTTGTTAGGATTTTCGAATTTCGGTCATTGTTATTTGTTTGATATTTGGTATTTGATATTTGGAATTTAATTTACGCCAATTGAGATAGGTGCACCCCTATGGGGTGAAATCAAAGCCTGGTCCTCTGAGCCAGGATTCTTTACTTTACATGCCAACATCAAGTATCTTATACCCAGCAATCAGCAACGAGCAACGAGCATCCAGCATTATACTTCACCGGCGTATAACACATCCGGGCCGGCAATCGCCAAAAGCTCACCTTGGGATTGAGGATCCGGTGTTATGGGGTGCCAATCGGTGCGGCTCAGCCTTTCTTTGACGGAAGTAACCAGCAGAATGTCTCCCATACTTTCAGACTCCTTGAGAACCATCAGCTGTCTAAAGTTGCAAAAGGCAAAGAGAAACGATTCATTGGCCAGAAAAAAAATGTAATCCCCGGGATAGTCGTACAGAAGCTTTTGAATAGCGATGCGCAGGGCAATGTATACACTGATATACGGGTTCTGGCGGTTGAGCAATACCAATTGATCTCTTAAATATTCGAAAATTCTGGCGGTATAGACATCGATGTCAAGCCGTGGTGTTTCAGTGGTCTGATATTCGCCAATCTTTTCAACAACTCCAATCTGGGCAAACAGCCAGTTGTGATCCAGAAAGTCAAGCTTGAAGGGGTGGAGATGAGCACTGTGGTGACCGCCGCTTTTGGGGCAGTTTACATGCGATAGGATGATCCGGCTGTCGATGACCCGCGCAAGTCTCTGGAAGCTTTCGTGGACCTGATCTTGCTTGAACACCTGTTCGGATGATTTTTCCACCAAAGCTTTATCTTCACGAAAAAAACCGATACCCCAGCCGTTCATGTTATCTTTGCCCTTTTGCGCGAAGATGGGCAGGTATTTTTGGGGTGTATAGTTATAGCCCGCCGAGATAGCTAAGATGTCACACATGGGCGCCTCCGATATTCCATCATGCTCGGTTATACCCTAAATGAGCGTAAACAAAACGGGAAGGATGTTTTATGTGTTTAATTTGTCAGCAATTTTGTAAGTTAAAATGCATCTTCATAACTCTTTTATAAATGAGATATAAATTTGAGAAAAAATCCCATTTTGTTTACCCGTTGGGAAAGCCGATGACACCCCATATTCTTCGTTATCAAGGGCTCGCAGTAGACGACTACGGCGTCACCCGTGATGTCTCGAATCTCCCCGTGAGACGGGATCTTCGAGGGGCACCCTCGACTTTCGCTCAATTAGGGTTATGTTTTCTCGGTGCGGATTGTTTTGTTAATTATTTCCTTGTTTTGTCGTCGATTCGGGGTTAATTTGCCGCCGGTATAATGCGGTCCTGATAACCGTACTCTATGTAAATTTCGTAAATAGCTTTCAACCACTTGTTTGTTGCGTTGGAAAAGATAATGTCGGGGGGGTGTCCCTGGCTAAGTTCGATGATAAACTGGGTGAAAATGATCCACTGGATGGCTTCATCTACCATTTCCAGCAGGGCGGAATGATAGCGAAATTCAACGGTGGAGCGATACCAGTATGAGTGCAGATTCAAGCCGTGGTAGCGGGTCTTGTCGTAGCGTGCGTTCTCACCCCCGTTTGCGTCGGAACGGTTTTGAAGCGAATACCAGAGCTCTTTTATTTGGCAGTTGTTACCACCAAACTCACCTTCGCAAACATCCAGAAAAGTCTTAACATCAATTTCCATGGGACGGCAGGTGTCAGCGTTCCGGCGATCTCCAGGGATTAGCAGGTAAAAGAGATCTTCATAACGGGACACTATGCGTACAAGCTGCTGGAGTTCTTTGCAGTTGTAAACAGACCGGTCAACACCGTGGTGGACGTGCATTCCGCAACTTAAATCAATATCAATTCCTTCGATCGCCTGGAGAAATCGGAAAGCATTGTAGACTTGCACCAGTCCTTCCAGGCCGCTTAAAATCGGGCTGACAAATTCAGCGCCGCATTGGGTATGAAATTTGCCTCTGACGGAAGAGTCTTTTTCAAAGTGCCATGTGTCTTGGTCGGCACCAAGTGCCAGGTTGTAATCCTGATAAAGATCTGTAATGTGGCGCCCGTCCTTGGCGCGGGATGAGATGCTGTAAGGCTTAATAATATTTCTATCCAGAGGTGTAACCACATACTGCAAACCGAAAAACTCGATCTCCACGCCAAAGGTGCGATCGGTAAAGTTGTGCAACATGGGGTATTTTTTCTTGAGCCCTAAAGCAAGGTTGTCAAATTCGTTCATCTAAATCCTTTACAATGATCCTGGAATCCGCTACCAGCACACCGTCCGGATAGGCGAATACCGGATTCAGATCGATTTCAATAACATCCTCAGATCCTTCTGCGATGCGGGCAACGGCCAGCAGGCAGTCTGCCAGGGCCTGTTCATCCACCGGCGGGCGGCCGCGATAACCGGCTATGAGACCGTAGCCTTTTATTTCTCGTATCATGGAGACGGCATCTTCCTTTGTTAAGGGCAGAAGTCTGAGGCTTACATCCTGAAAAATCTCCACCATGATGCCGCCCAGACCAAAAAGCATGACCGGGCCGAACTGCGGGTCGCGATTCATGCCTACGATGACCTCCAGACCGGGTGGCGCCATTTTACTCACCAATACGCCATCCACCTGAGCCTGGGGGCTGTTGCCTTTCACAGTTGACAGCAACTCGTTGTACGCCTTCGCAACTGCTTCAGCGGAATTTAGATTAAGCTGCACGCCGCCGACATCGCTTTTGTGGAGGACGTCAGCAGAGCTGACTTTGAGAACCACCGGAAACCCTTGTTTTTGTGCTATTTCTACAGCGCTGCCTGGGCTTTGGGCCAAGGCAAAGTCGGTGCAGGGCAGTCCCTGTTCGGCTATACGTTCAAATGCCTGATGAAGCGGCAGTTGGCGGCCGGCCGCCGGAACGGTCAGCGTCGGCTTCTGTGGTGCGGCCAGTGTTTTGCGCTCAAGTACCTGGGCCAGCGCCTTTATCCCTCGTTCGGGGGTGGGGAACACCGGAATTCCTTTAAGGTGCATCAATTCGCTTTCGTGGCGTTCGACGTCGGCCCCTCCATAGAAGATAATAAGCTCATTAGCGTCGGGGGTCACCACTTTGGAAGCATCTTCCACCGGATCTCCAAAAATCACTCCCAGGATATCATAGTATTTACGGGTCGCCTCCATAACATCGGCGAACATTTCAGCGGTGGCATCGCCGGTCAGATCAACCGGATTGGCCTTGATGGCATGCGCCGGAATGAGCGGCGTGATCGCCTCGACCGCCTCCGGCGGCAGGGGAGCAACGTCTAACCCTTCTTGCTCAGCCTGATCCGTAGCCAGAATAGCGGCGCCACCCGATGTTGTGATAAAGAGAATGCGATTGCCTTCAGGTGGTTTCAGATAAGCCAGGGCCTTGGCATAATCATAAAATTCCTCGGCCGTGTAGGCCCTGCAAATGTTGTATTTTGCAAAGAGAGCTTCATAAATGGCGTCGGCACCGGCCAAAGCTTTGGTATGGGATTCAGCCGCTACCTTGCCTTTGGGTGTACGGCCGGACTTTAGAACCACCAGCGGTTTTTTAAGCTGCTTTACCGCTTGAATGAACTCTTCGGGACGTTTGATACCTTCGATATAAGCGGCAATCACCTCGGTGTTGGGGTCCTGGTTGAAATAGGCAATAAGATCGGACTCATCCACATCCGCACGGTTGCCCATGCTGACAAAACTGGAGGTCCCCAGCTTTTCTTCGGAAAACCAGTCCATCATGGCAGCCCCTACCGTTCCGCTTTGAGAAATGAGCGCAACTTTGCCTTTGTAAGTTAGCAAAGGCCAGGAGGCGCACAAGGGGTGATGGGGATTGTTGACCCCCTGACAATTGGGGCCGATAAGGCGTACGCCGAATTGTTGTGCCGTCTCAACAATCTGCTGCTGGAGTTCTTCGCCTTCATCACTCGCCTCGGCAAAACCGCCGGTGATGATAATGGCGCCTTTGACACCCTTTTCACCGCACTCCTGCACGGCCTGGGGCACGAAGCGGGCCGGGATGATAATGACGGCCAGGTCCACAGATCCTTCAATATCCTTGACGCTCTTGTGACAGGGAAGGTCGAGTATGACGTCGGCCTTGGGATTAATGGGATGAACGGAGCCTTTAAATCCGCCGTCTATAATGTTTTTCAGAACTTCATGGCCCATTTTATCAGGGCTGGTTGAGGCTCCGATAACGGCCACGCTTTGGGGCTTCAGAATCGCATCCAGCTGCTTAAAAGAGTCTTTAACCGCCATAACCTACCTCCAGCTTATTTTTTGACAGGATAACAGGATGTACAAGATAATTTCAGGGCTTCTGACCTGGCATAAATTCAGATTCAACATATTTTAATGAAGAATCCACACCTTGAGAGCATATAAAAGATGAACGTCGAACATCGAACATCGAACGTTGAACATCGAATAATGCATTCTGCCATTTATAATAAAGACAAAGCGACACGCGGCGCAAGCGCCTGCGCTGCGCGAGCGCCTTCCACATTCGACGTTCGACGTTGAACGTTCGATGTTCGATGTTCAAATTGTTGCATCTGAAATTACGACTAAACCTTCATATCACGTTGAAATTACGTATACAGGTCAGGAGTTCTGAATTTAGTATCCTGGATATCCTGTTATCCTGTCAGAATCCCCTTAAATTTATGCTTTTGCCGCTTTCTTAGCCACACTGCTGTTAAACTTTTCAGCATTGATAATGAACCGTTGATGGGTAGACTCGCCGATTTTGTCCACCTCGTCAAAGCCTTCCACTTCGAAGGTTAACTTCCGGCCGTCCACTTCCACCAATTTGGCGCTGTACCGCACTTTCATTCCCAACGGAGTGGCTGCCGTGTGCGTAAAACTCATCCCAATACCGACAGTCTGCTCGCCTTCTCCCAGATAAGGCAAGACCAATTCCGCACAGACCTCTTCCATATGCCCGACCATAACTCTGGTGGCATAGACATTGGGTACATGCGGAAATACCTTTTGTGCCGACATTTCCTCGTCGGTTTCCCGTTCCATTTCGTGAGTAATGCCAGCCTTGAGTGCTTCAGTCATTGTTTGTCCTCCATCGATAATTCAGTGTTTTATTAATAAACTAAATGAAAATCATGAACTGAATAATATTTCAACTTTGTCGAGCTAAGTCAACAGGCATTTTGTCGGGCTGACGGTTTCGGTATGGGTATCGATCACGGGATGGCAACTCCTGATTCGGCCACGATACCGAAAAGACTTTCCTGCAAATGCGGATGGCCTAATAATTGATCTCCGCTGCCGGACAGGGTGATTTTTCCTTCTTCAAGCAGGTAAGCCTTGGTGGCCACATTCAAAATGCGGCGCACATGCTGGCCGGCCATAAACAGGGTGAATCCGTGCCGGCGGATTTGCCTCAGCGTATTGCACAGCCGGTTTACATCCCTGGGAGCCATACCCAGAAAGGGGTCATCCAGCAACAGTACGCGGGCACCGCTCATCAGGCCGCGTGCCACAGTCAACATGCGTTTCTGTCCGCCGCTTAAGGTTCCGGCCTGTTGTTTGCGTTTGTCAGCCAGAACCGGAAAAACTTCAAACACCAGTGGAAACAGTTTATCCTGCTGATCTCTGGCAGTATAAGAACCCATTTCAAGGTTTTCCAGAACGCTCATATGGGGAAACACTTTCATGCCCTCAGGCACATACACAAGACCCCGGCGGACTACTTCATGTACCGGAAGGGTCTGGATGGGTTTTTTGGCAAAGCTCACCGTTCCCTGGACCGGACGCAGCAGACCCGCTACCGCTTTCAAAAGGGTGGTTTTTCCTGAACCATTGAGCCCGACAACCGAAACGATCTGGCCCTCACATATCGTCAGGCTTACTTTAAAAAGCACCTGGACATCACCGTAAAATACGTTCAGGTTGCAAATCGTCAACAACGGTTTTTCTTTTTCCATAGGAATTAGTGCCTTAGAAGTAAAATTTGAGCTATTTCTGTCATATATTAATCATAATCACGAAAACACGGTTCGAACCTGGCGCTGGTTCGATGTTGTGAGGGAAACTGAAGCCCTCGCGGGTAAGGTCTAG
>JAQYVG010000191.1 GCA_030145595.1 Desulfobacterales bacterium
GGGAGAGGGATGATCTGGTTTTTACTAAAATGCTGAAACTGAACGCCAGACACGTTTTTAGTATCACATCAGATTGAATTCATTATATATTTGCTCTTTTGCAGGTGTCATGGACACGAGCTAAACTATAAAACTCATTTGATAGTGGTGTTTTAAAAAAGTCTAATACGCAGGGATTTTGATGAAAAACTAACTGCCCCTTAGTCTATTGCAGAATCGAAAATAATGGATACTGTTCAAATGGAGTAAAAGCCGATGATTACGAAAAGAGAAAAGATTACCGGTTGGGAGAAGGTAAAAGTCTTCGGACCTGCAACCTTGCTGGCTCTAATTGGATTTTTCGTTGCCTATCTGTTTGTCCATCCCGCTCCTCCTCGGCATATTTCGATCAGTGCCGGTGCTCGCGATAGTGCGTACTTTTCTTATGCTAAAGCTTATAGCGAAATCTTAGATCGAAACGGAGTCGAGTTAGAAATAACTACTACTGCCGGATCCGTTGAAAATCTTCAATTGCTTGAATTGGAATCAGGCGGTGTTGACGTTGCTTTCATACAGGGTGGTATCAGCGCTTTAGCCAAATCAGAAGCTCTCGTGTCGTTGGGTAGCCTCTATTATGAACCAATGTGGATTTTTCACCAAGCCGAAATCAAACTAAAACGTCTGATCGATCTTAAAGGGTTGCGTGTAGCTGTCGGCAGAGAAGGCAGTGGTAACAGAATTTTGGTGATGAAATTGCTCAGTCTAAATGGCATCAGCGATGATAACACCCGAATTTCATCATACGGACACCAAAAGGCGGCTGATATGCTTTTAAACGGCAAAGTCGATGTTGCTATTTTTGTCTCCACCCATCGCTCACCTTATTTCCCCAAACTTTTTAAATCAAGATCGGTAGCCCTGATGGGGCTTGAGCGGTCTGAGGCGTATGCGTTGCGTTATCATTACCTGTATGTTGTGAAATTGTACGAAGGCGTGCTCGATTTCGAGGCCAATATTCCGGACCGCGACATCAAGCTGGTAGCCCCGACCACCCAACTTGTGGCTCGATCCGATCTGCATCCCGCTTTGATCGACATACTGCTGCAGGCGGCCAAAGAAGTTCATAGCAAAGGCGGTGGTTTTGAAAAAAAAGGAGAATTTCCCTCGCCCCAATATATCGATTTTAAGCTCAGCACGGAGGCGGAACGCTTTTATAAATCCGGCCCCCCGTTCCTGCAGCGCTATTTCCCTTTCTGGGTGGCCAATTTTCTTGAGCGTATGAAAATAATG
The DNA here is from genome assembly GCA_030145595.1 of Desulfobacterales bacterium. Lineage (GTDB taxonomy): Bacteria > Desulfobacterota > Desulfobacteria > Desulfobacterales > UBA11574 > Desulfatibia_A. The sequence goes on from JAQYVG010000191.1 coordinate 1,270, forward strand.
TTGCTGCCGATGCTGGCGTTGCTATATCCCCTTTTTAAGACCGTGCCGTTGATATATCGATGGCGAGTGCGATCCCGAATTTACCGCTGGTACTCAGAACTTGATGCCGTAGACCCTGACACGTACAAAGCCGACAGTGCTTTGCACCTTGATGAGTACATGGCTGAGCTCGATAGAATAGAACAAAGCGTATCAAACATTTCCGTGCCGCATGCCTATGCAGAAGGGCTTTTCCACCTGCGCATGCACATCGAAATGTTGCGAAACAGACTCATAAAAATGAGCAGCAAAGATTAACAAATTAAAGATTAAGGAAATCATCCATTTCAAGGCCTGCAAATTAACTTTATTAAATCAATAGATTATGGAGGTTTCTGTAAAAAAGTCTTGTGTTACAGCTCTGTTTATGGCAATCTAATTTAAATTATTCAAAATAAGTTTTCTCTTAAGGTAATCTTTCCCCTTTCTTTCAAAAGTTTTATTAATACGACATTAAACAAATCGGCTTCGGGAATTTGTAGCGCGTCACACAGATATAAATATCGCTTAGACGGTAAGAGAGCATTTCGGAAACTAAAACGCTTTTATTAAAATAACCGGCGATTCTTTTAGGAGGTAATATTATGAGTACGAGATGGTTAAAAGCATTGGTCGTCATTATCGGCTGTACCGTGCTGATCGGCTGTGCAGCTCAAAAACCGACGACAACATTTCAACCTTATGATTTCGGACCAGGATTGAAAAGCGGTAAGTATTTCCAGGAAGTGGACAACTTCCTAGTCATTCTGGATGCGTCCGCCTCAATGTCACAAAGGTACAAAGGTCGTTACAAATTGGATACCGCGAAAGATATTATCGACCACATGAACCGGACGATGTCCCCCCTGAAACTCAACGGCGCGCTGAGAACCTTCGGCGGCAGAATCTCTGTGTACAAAAAGATAACCAGTCTTATTTACGGTCTGACCGAATACAACGCGACAGAATTCGGCGCTGCACTGCAAACCGTAAAGCGGGCCGGCGGCGACAGCCCTCTGACTTCGGCTGTTGATACGGCAGATGAAGATTTGAAAACGGCCCAAGGGAAAATTGCCGTCATTGCCGTCAGTGACGGCCTGGAGATGGACGACTCGCCAGTGGCGGCGGCCCGACGTTATAAAGATCAGTTCGGCGAAAGGCTCTGTATCTACACCGTGCTGGTGGGGCAGGATGCTCGCGGAAAAAATCTTTTGGAGCAAATCTCCCAGGCAGGTCAATGCGGGTTTTCGGTGTCTGCGGATGATATTGCTGCCGGTGAAAACATGGCTGATTTTGTGAAAAAGGTGTTTTTCGGTGAAAAACCCTTCGTGGACAGTGACGGCGACGGTTTAAACGACGATTTGGATCAGTGCCCGGACACACCTGTCGGTGTTATGGTCGATGCGCGCGGGTGTGCGCTGGATTCCGACGGCGACGGTGTGTCTGACCACTTTGATCAGTGCCCGGGTACCCCCCGAGGTGTCACGGTTGGCAAGTGGGGCTGTCGGGCCGACTCTGATCGAGACGGGGTATTTGACGACGACGACATGTGCCCGGACACACCCTACGGTGCCCAAGTCAATGAAAAGGGCTGCTGGGTTCTTAAAGGCCTTCTGTTTGACAGCACCAAGTGGGACATCAAACCGGAAATGTATCCGGCGTTGGATGAAGTGGCAGCCGTCTTTCAAAGCCATCCCTCCTTACGGATTGAAATTCAGGGGCATACGGATAGCATGGGAGATGCTGCCTACAATAAAATGCTATCCGAAAACAGGGCCAAAGCCGTGAGGGAATATTTAGTCGATAAGGGCGTCGATTGGAAAAAGATTTCCGCTGCCGGATTCGGCGAGGCAAAACCGATTGCTGACAATGATTCGCCCGAAGGCCGCGCCATGAACCGCAGGGTTGAGTTGAAGCCGCTATACTAGGGCCTGAACCCTACGGGAAGGACCTGAGGTTCACTTGACAAGGTGATGAGGAGGGCACGTTAATATAACCTCCTCATCATCATTGACGTTTAAATCAAAAATCAACCCTCCAATTTTTCCCCTAAGTTAATTTTGAAAAAGACGGAGCCTTTGACAGGTTCCGTCTTTATTCGTTTTTACCCAAGATATCGAGTTCCATCGGGCTTTCATTAGGGCAGCTCAAGCAAATCTGCGGCATCACCTCCCACAAAGACTGTGGCCGCATTCAGGATGCATACACCCTAAAGGGTTCCCCGCAAGTGCACGGTGCCAGCAAGGATGCCATCGCCTATGCTCAAAGTCTCCATGGGCACCATTGCGGCCCGGAAATGCAGAGAAATAGTGAAAAATGCAGAATACGTTATCGCCATTGAGCTTATGTGTGCTGCACAGGCCATGGATCTTTTCACAACATGAAATCCGGGGAAGGTACCCTGGCAGCCTACAAGGTGATCCGCACGGATTTTGCAGATTTTCACGGATTTTATATTATTTTATCTGTGTCTGTGTAGATCTGTTTTAATCTGTGGTATCCGCGTTCCATGCATCTTAATAGAGGCGACAGGTAACTTTCACCCAATGGGGGAAAGTTACCAATACTGGCATTGAGTTTTACCGCGAAGTAATGTTGAAGTTTTATAACCCTTGAACCCTGAACCTAGAACCGATCAGTTTAGTTTCATATTATTTTTAAATAACTCTTCGTGTCCTTCGTGTCTTCGTGGTGATCTCCCTTCGGTGGTCGCATTTGTCATAATTTTTTCGTGGCGTGGCGGTAGGCGAACAGGGCGACGAAAAATATCAGAATCAACCCCGCTCCCATTAAAAACGAACGCAGCATCCACGTGTGCGTGTCTGATTCAAGCTTTTCCACTACCTCGATCAAGCGGGGCATGGTTCGCTCCCAGCCCGCCGAGGAAAGCAGCCGGTCGATGGATACAACCGTGTTGTTGAGACTCCCGGTAACTCCGGCAACTTTGTCCACAACAGCTTGATAATCCTTGATGTCGAAAGGCTCGGCCGGAACGTCGGACGGTTGCGGTTTAAATCGCGTTGTCATTGTATCGACCCCGGCAATGGTGTTGTTCAGATGAGCTGCCAGGTCGACACCGATTTTCATGGTTTCCCTAAGTTCCGCCAATACACCGCTCAGTCGCTTTTCTTCAGACAAAAAATCCTCAAGCATCTCCTTGCGTTCGGCACTCAGCTCTTTCATGAACTGCTTGATGGTGGCCTGGCGTTCAACTGCGAACTGCTCCATAAAACTTTTGATGGTTGTGTCGGCCGTCTTTTCGATCTGGTCCGGCATTTTGTCAAAGGTTGCGGCGAAAGTGTCGGCGGTGCCCTTAAGATCGTTAAGGTTGGTGAGCATCTGCTGGATTTCAGGTTTGGCATTTAATTCATGATAGAGCAGTGTACCCTGAAGTCCGGCAACGAGCTGCATGCGCATCAGCAGATACCTCATCCTCTCGGCGGTTTCCCTGACCTCATCCACGGCCCGCGTGGCCTCGGTCACCTGACTGAAAAGTCCTCCCGGCTTGGTTGCACTTTCAAGCCGGGGTTTTTTCCCCAGTCCTTTAAAATCGCTGAAGCGGATAAAATTCACAGCAGTATATATGGGGTGCTGAACTCGCCACTCCAGGATAAGTGCCTTCAGGTCCTCCTGCTGGCCTGCTGTCAGAACCTTGGCGGCGAGGGACCAGATTTGGGTTTCAAGCATTTTCAAGGCTTGAACGACGATTTCGGCCGGTTTCCCAAAGTGCTTTGCCAGGTAGTAGTCCTCCCAGACGATTCTATTCAAGGTTACAAACACCAGCATGTCCAGCAGGGCAATGCCCGGGTACGGACCGGTTACGATATCCACCGCGGAAGAGATGGCGTAGACCTGCATCTTGGAAGCTGCCAGGCGTGCTTCGGGTGTATCGGCTTGATCGGCCATGATGGCGACAGCCTGAGTGATGGTAACATTGAACGTATCAGCAAAACTCATCAGGGCCGCTTGCAGTTCGGCACGGCTGACCTGACCGGAACCGACCCTCCCGGTGGATTGCGACGCCGCCGATTTTTCTTGGCTGCGGGAAGAACCGGTCGTCACGGCAGCGCAACCGGCAATGATCATTAGCAGGAAAAAGATGCCGAGCAACAAACCTAGAGGCGAAAATTTTCTGTATGGCATAAAACCCCCTAATCCGCACATTTCATTCTTCAATACCTTAACAGATTGTACTTGCATCATAAAGATAATTTATTAAAAGTCAGCACAGGTTTGTTCTTTCGTTCTATGAGTCCTTAAAAAATCGAATATTATCAGTAACCATGTCGCCGAACTATAAAATGAGAGATTTGACGGACAGAATGACAAAGGCCAAGGGGAACAGCAGCCGCATCCAGCGGTCTATTGCACGTGCCCGGGAAAGTTTTTCAAGCTTGGCCAACGTGGATGTGAAAATAACTTCGATCAGGCTGGCAAAGACCAGTATCGTGGAGAGTAAAACAAAATAGTCCAGGCGGGTCAGATAAGAAACCTTGGGCAAACTGTTGTCAATGGAGAACCGATAGGCGATCAAAGTGAGCATGGTTGTAATAGCGACGCTGATTTGGGTTCCCGATTCCATGGGGTCGATCCAGAAAACAACCCACGACATGGCCACGATGAAAATGAGCGGGATAATCACCTTGACGATGAAATAGCCGATTTCCCGCCTGGCTTCGAAGGAGAACGCGAATCCTGAGATGGCCTTCATCGCGGGGATTGGTCTGAAGGGCCGGGGTTCGGATTTATATCCGATAACGCTCCAATCGACAACGGATAATTCCTGAGAGATTCCGCTTTCCGGCGTCGTATCGGGCAAAAGTTCAACTTGGTCCTGAGTGAATCCGACTGCGGCCAACTGGATCGAGAACACCTGCCGGTCAAAAGGAAAATCCTTAAGCTCCAGCGGCTGGGAAAATGAGCCCCATACGCGTTGGCGGTAAAGCACTTCGCCGTCAGGAGCTATTGTTACAATCTCCGGTAACGTAGTCCACATTTTTTGCTGGTTAACAACATAGATTTTGGGGTTCCAGACATCATTTAGGGGCCGTACAATCGCTTCCGATCCTTGGTGTGCGAGTTTAGGATCTCTCCAGCGATATTGTAGATATACATTGGCGTCGAAGCTCTGGTTTGCGCTGGAGATCTCGTCCACGTCGACAATAAAAATCGTGACATACACTTTTACCGGCCCGCTGGAGGATCGAGGAACGCCGGCCGATTCAGAT
>JAQYVG010000192.1 GCA_030145595.1 Desulfobacterales bacterium
AGAAGCACCTCTATCATCTTTTCAAGTACATCTATGCTCTTAAAATTAAAGTCGATTTGATCGGCACTAAAAGTTGTCCATAAATGGACGGCACTTCCGTCAACCTTCTTATACTCGCTCAAGAGCGGTAAAGACCTGGGGCGTGTGACTTGAGACAAATCGGTTGAAGAATCCACCTCAATGGCAAATTCCACAAACCCTTCTTTGCCGGCAAGGTAGTTTGCGAACCATTCGGACTTCGAAGAAAAATGGTTGACCACATAATCAAACATGAGCTCAAAATCGGAGCCGATTGCAACGACATCATCCCAGGAGCCAAGGTCGGGGTTGATGGCATGAAAGTCCATAACGGAAAAACCGTCATCAGAGGAATACGGAAAAAAGGGCAAGAAGTGGATGTTTGAAATTGCACCCTTCAAATACTTGTTTGCGAACTTATGAAGTGTGACCAGGGGTGCTTCTCCTTTTTTTAAGAGAGAGTCTCCATAGGTGATCAGGATCACATCTTCTTGTGAGAAATATGCTTCCTTTTCACCTCTCCGGCTCGGGAACCTCTCTATCAACGGCATAATTCTCTGTAAAACCAGGGCACCGGTATTTTCTCCGTATATCCTTTGCAATAGTTGCTTAACTTGATCTACTCCATCCATAATATGACCCCTCCATCGGATTTATTTAGTCCTGAAAAACCTGGTCCTCTGGGCCAGGATATTTACACGGGCAAAAGCTGGTGGTCTTCTATAAAACGTTTCAGCCCCCTCCTCAGTTTCTTGTAGGAAAAGTATTCTTTACCCAATTCATAGTTTAGAGCGACCATTTTCTTGCAGAGCTCGGGATCTGTCAAAACCTGTTTTGTTTTCTCAACAGTTGCCCCGGTTACAAATCCGTCGATTTCTATTACGGAAAATCCTTTCGGTTTAATATCCTTTGTATAAATTGAGTAAGTGTTGACTACGATTGGTTTACGAAAATATACGGCCTCCAGAAAAGCATTGCCAAAACCCTCAAAGGTGGAAGGGTAAGTCACCAAATCGGCATAGGGATAGATATCATCGAGAGTGTAAATCTTTCTGCCGTCTTCTTTTTGTCCTCTGTTCTCATTCACAATGTCAGAGGCCCAAACCAAGTCTACGTTCATCAACTTTGCATACTCTTCAAGACGCTTCTGGTATTCAAGTCCCTCATCGCCTGCATCATGGGAGATAACGAGTTTGGCTTTCATTTCCAGTCTGCGAACCAGTTCAATGGCATGTTCAATACCTTTTCTTTGTACCACCCGGGTCGGCTGGAGGATAAAGAGTTCATCGTTTTCGATGCCTAAGGCTTGCCGTACGTCCCTGGTATAGTCATCCGGAGGAGGTGGCGGATTTTCAAAATCCATTATGTTCGGAGCAATGCGTGCTGAGATGCCTGTACGAAGGCTCAGTTGCTCATCAGCATGGGAGTTGATGACCGCATGAAAGATGGAGGGTAGATTCGGCGGAAAAGCCATGTTCAGGTAGTCTGTGACGGCGTTTATCAAAAAACGATCTCTTTCCCAGTAAAAATCGTGATGGTGGGCAACTGTTAAAATGTTTGTTTCCGCAATCAATTCAGTCAGGGCAATGCCAAGTGGAATATTCATTGGAATGGTCAAAGCGTTTTCAACCAGTAGTAAACCGATATCGAACTTTTCGATGAATGCATAAAGGTGGTCTTTGAGTATATGCGACAGTTCATGTACTTTTTGGCTGAGGGAACGATCGCGTCTGGTAACGCCAAAGCTCAATCCCTGAATTTCTTGGACTTCTGGATGATTGAAATGCGCTTCCGGGGCAAGGTATGACCTCTCCGGCGGGCGATCAAGCTCGCCGGCAAAGTAAAAACAAGTAAAACCTTCCTCTTGAAAAACATTAGCCCATTTTGCTGCTTCAAGGGACACGCCATCCGTTCCGGCAAGCCGGGTTGAAACAATCCCCCAATGTTTCATGTTTCCTTTTGTCTCTGCTTGATCCATTATTCCCTCCTGCATTTAATCTTCACATTAGGTAGAGCGAATGTTCTTGTAATAATTGATAAGACCGTTGGTGGAAGCGTCATGGGAAGAAACCCGTACCTCTCCTTTCAGTTCCGGCTCTATTACTTTCGCCAATTGTTTGCCCAACTCCACACCCATCTGGTCAAAGGAGTTTACGTGCCAGATCAGACCTTGGGTAAAGATCTTATGTTCATAAAGGGCAATTAGCGCGCCCAGGGTTTCAGGGGTGAGTTCACTGAAGAGCAAGGAGTTGGACGGCTTGTTTCCCTCGAACGTCTTGGCGGAAACAAGTGTCTCCAGTTCCTCACCCGAATGCCCCGAAGCCGAGAGTTCAGCGCGCACTTCTTCCGCGGTTTTCCCCCTCATAAGCGCCTCGGTCTGGGCCAAAAAGTTTGCCATGAGAATTGCGTGGTGCTCGCCCAGAGGATTAAGGCTGTTTGCCGGTGCCAGAAAATCGCAGGGGATCAGCTTGGTGCCCTGGTGGATGAGCTGATAAAAAGCGTGTTGCCCGTTGGTGCCGGGCTCACCCCAGATGATGGGTCCCGTGGAGTAGTCTACCCTGTTGCCATTTTTGGTCACGCTCTTGCCGTTGCTTTCCATATCACCCTGCTGTAAATAGGCCGGAAAGCGGTACATGTACTGGTCATATGGTAAGATGGCCTGGGTCTCTGCACCGAAGAAGTTGTTGTACCAGATACCGAGAAGCGCCATAATTACGGGGATATTTTCCTCGAAAGGCGCAGTGCGGAAGTGCTCGTCAACCCTGTGAGCTCCGCTCAAAAGCGCATCGAAATGATCCATACCGATCGCCAGGACGATGGGCAGTCCAATGGCCGACCACAGGGAGTAGCGGCCGCCTACCCAGTCCCAAAACTCGAACATATTATCCGGGTCAATTCCGAATTTGACAACCTCGGCAGTATTTGTGGATACGGCTACAAAGTGTTTGGCAATGGCCACTTCCTCTTTGGACTCAGACAGGAACCACTCTTTGGCTGAGTTGGCGTTGGTCATGGTTTCCTGGGTGGTGAAGGTCTTGGAAGCAATAATGAAGAGCGTCGATTCCGGGCTCAAGTTCTTCAGGGTCTCGGCAAGCTGCGTCCCGTCAATGTTTGACACAAAATGTGAGTGCAGATCCGGATGGGCGTAGTGCGCCAGAGCCGCGGTGACCATTTGCGGTCCCAGGTCGGAGCCGCCAATGCCGATATTCACCACGTCGGTCATCGACTTGCCTGTGTATCCCTTCCAGTCTCCCGATCGGACTGCTTCGCTGAAAACCCGCATCTTTGCGAGAACCCGGTTGACCTCCGGCATGACATCTTCACCGTCCACCAAGACGGGTCTGTTTGAGCGGTTGCGCAGGGCAACATGAAGCACCGCCCGACCTTCCGTTGTGTTTATTTCTTCGCCGGCAAACATGGCCTGGATGTTTTCAGCAAGGCCGGCTTGCCGCGCCAGATCTATTAAGAGTTCATTCGTCTTCTCGGTGATCCTATTTTTTGAATAGTCGAAGAGGATATCACCGAGACGCAATGAGAACTTTTCAAAGCGTTCCGGATCATCGGCAAACAAATTCCGCATATGCAAGCCGGCGACTTCCTTATGGTGCTCTTGCAAGGCCTTCCATGCAGGCAAATCAGTTGGTAAAGGCATCGTTATTTCCTCCCTAATACCCTAAGTCTTCCTCAGATCAATAATCTCAATCCGGTTGTTTGCTTCCGGATACCTGGACGATGGCCCTGTGGACAAAACGACGAGGTCTCCGTCTACCCCGTGGGACTTCAACCATTCACCGGCGAAGTCGTTCCAGACCTCGGGTGGTTCAGGCTCATGGACCGGATAGATGCCGTAAGAGAATGCGAGCTGCTGGCAAATTCTTTCTTCGGAGCTGACCGCAGCTATCCAAACCGGCAACCTGAACCGGGTAATGCTTCGGGCAGTTTCACCGCTCAGGCTGGGTACCAGGACCGCTGCCGGCGAAACATGCTCCACCATAGACTCGACGCTCACAGTGAGAAGATCCCTCACGCTGATTTCGTGTTTTCGGTCAATCTCTCTCAAAATTTCTCTTACTCTATGGCTCGGGCGATGGGGCTCGATATCCGCGGCGATTTTGGCCAGCATGGCAGCAGCATCCACTGGATACTTGCCCATGGCCGACTCCTCCGATAGCATCACGCAGTCGGTTCCGTCAAGGATGGCGTTGGCAACATCAGTGGACTCGGCCCGGGTAGGTCGCCGGTTCCTGACCATGGATTCCAACATCTGGGTCGCGGTAATCACCGGTTTGCCCAGAAGATTTGCCCGACGTATGAGTTCTTTCTGGGCCCTGGCGATCCTCTGGATGGGTATTTCCACCCCCAGATCCCCCCGGGCCACCATAATACCGTCTGCGGCCTCAAAAATAGCATCCAAATCTTCTTTCGCCCGCGAGCGTTCCAGCTTGGCGATAATAAAAGGATTGTGGCCCAACTCTGCAGCAGCGTTGCGAACGGCCTCAATGTCAGCTGCGGATTCGACAAAGGATTGGCTTACCGCGTCCACCCCCTGCTCCATGGCAAACGTGAGACACTCGTGGTCTCGATCGGTGAAAGCGCTGACGCCGAGATCAATGTCCGGTATATTTAGCCCTTTGCGGGAACGCAATTCACCGCCCACCAGGACCTTACACTGGACGTCGTTACCCTCCACCATCTCAACATGGAGCTGGATGAGACCATCGTTGAGAAACAGAGTATCCCCTTTTTTAACTGCTTGAGGCAGCCGCGGGAAACTCATGGAAGCGCGTGTATTGTCTCCAACTATTTCTTCGGTGGTCAGTGTGAAAGAATCTCCGGAGACCAATTCAACCGGCTCTTCAGCCAATTGGCCGATGCGCATTTTGGGGCCGGGCAGGTCACCCATAATAGCCACGCGCCTCCCCACTGCCCGGGCTGCGGCCCTGATGTTTTCAATTATCTTTTTGTGGCTGTCAAAGTCTCCATGGGAAAAATTGAGCCGCGCCACGTTCATTCCGGATCGGATCATTTGTTCGAGTATCTCCGGAGATTCCGAAGCAGGGCCTATGGTGCATACGATCTTGGTCTTGTGGGCTGGAAGTTTCATGACGTTCTCTCCTTCTGAATGTTAGGGTCTCAAGAACTTGGTGTTAGAATTCAGAGAGTTTAATTGTACTGAGCGAACACGGCCGAACGCGGATGTTTCATGAATTATTGCCGCAAGACAACGACGATGGGCGTGCCACAATGACATAACACTTGCAAAAAGACCCGGTGCCTCACATGCATCACATCTCCCTGGGTTGTCCCGTGGATGAGAGGACACCGGTCCACAGCTTATCTTTGGGATCGATTTCTTTACGCTTCGAAACTGCCGCAGCAATTGGAATGTGGATAAACTCGCCTTTCCAATAGCCAACAACCATGCTCGTTCGGCCGGCCATGCCGGCGTGCACCGCATTGTGTCCCAACATCAGACATAAGACGGAGTCGGGTGGGCTTGCGGGCATGCTTCGAATCGTATAGCTGGGGTCTATATACTTCAGGGTTACTTCCATTCCTGCTTTCTTGAAATAATTCGTGATTTGGTCTTTAAGAAAAACACCGATGTCTCCCAAGCGAATGTTCCCGGATGCATCTCGCTCCAGCTCTCCTTCCATGAGATCCTGTCCGGCGCCTTCCGCCGCCACCACAACAGCGTGATGCCTCGTCTCCAGCCTCTCCTTCAAACTTTCAAGAAAAGATTGTAGGCCGAAACGGACCTCCGGTACCAGGCAGAAATTCACGTCGCTGTTGGCGAGGGTGGCAAAAGCGGCGATGAATCCGGAATGACGGCCCATCAACTTAACCAGTCCGATGCCGTTTCTTGCCCCTGCAGCCTCTGAGTGCGCCGCATAGATCGCTTTGGTCGCCTCGGAGACCGCCGTAGTGAAACCAAAGGACCTCTCCATATATGAGATGTCATTGTCTATGGTCTTGGGAATGCCGATAACTCCGATTTTAAGATTGCGTCTACCGATCTCCTCGGCTAAAGCTTGGGCGCCGCGCAGGGTTCCATCACCTCCAATAGTGAACAGGATGCCCACGTTCATCTGCTCCAGAGTGTCTACCATCTCAGAGACATCTTGGCTGCCGCGGGAAGAACCCAGGATTGTCCCTCCCTGTTGATGGATGTCCTGGACCATCTCAGGGGTCAGTTCCGTGGGAGTATGGGCATACCGGTAGGAGAGTCCTTCATAGCCGTAGCGGAAGCCGAACACGGTCCTGACGCCATAGTGATGGTTCAGGCTGAGGACTATTGCCCTGATCACGTCGTTGAGGCCGGGGCAAAGGCCTCCGCACGTGACGATTCCGCACTTGAGCTTCGAAGGATCGAAGTAGATTTTTTCTCTGGGGCCGGCCATCTTGAAGCATGGCGGCTTTTTACCCGCCTTCTGAT
>JAQYVG010000193.1:0-6196 GCA_030145595.1 Desulfobacterales bacterium
TAGTTGTTATTCCGAGGATTATTTTTTGAGCATAACGCAGAGATTGGGCAAAAAGACCATTTATGGACGGACACTAAATAGTTAATGCTGTGATTCTTTTGTCTCAACAGATAGATTGTCGGTTTTAATTTCAATATTTGTTTTTTCGAAAGCTGGCATTGAGCCTGTAATTTCAATTCTGGTTCCGGTAATATTCACGTCTTTTAAATTCAGCAACCAGTTCGTTATAAATCCTTTGATGCCTTCATTGGCTTTATTCTTGATTTCCGGTATAGATGTGTTGCCTTTTTTGACCGCCGCCACTATAAAATCTTTGTAAGCCTGTTTCTCCAGACTTTTAGTTGAGCCTCTGGCCCATCCTCTTTCGGTTTCAACTTCCATACGATCTAATAAGATGGACGGAGGAAGCAATTGTCTGATTATCGGCTGTTTGACATATATAGTTCCATCTGTAAGATTTAGCTCCCAGGGATCGGATATTCTGATAAAATATTTGTGTACCGTGGGGCACCTTATTTTTACTATATTCGTTCCCAACGAAATGCCATTTTCAAACAATAGCGAAGTCCAAAACTCCCTTTGTATGTCAGATATTGCATACTCCGTTTCATGAGTAACTTCTGCGACAATAAGTTCGTCACCTTTTGCAGATTTTGCCTGGCCGAAGTATTCTTTGATTTCGATTAGTCGCTCATAGGTCAACGAATTTATTTTATCCGCTATATTTGCTGCTGTTTCGGAAACATTTTTCCCAGTTTCGTTTATAAAATACAAAGATAGTACGATTGTAGTACAGACAACTGTGATCGTTACGAGTACAAGCAGTTTTTTCATGTCTACCTATCTTTGTTAATGAACACGAACGAAAAGTTATATTTTTATCTGTAGGTACCCCGCCGATAAATTCCATTTGGGGTCGGGCCACGACAACTGACTATAAGAACAGCGAAAGATGTCTAAAATAGACCCCAAAAATCGTCTTAAACGACTCTTTTTGGCCCTAAAATTGCCCTTCACAGCCTTATTTGACGCATTTTTTTAATCGTTTTATATATTATATCAAGATGTTTCTGTGGCCCGACCCCATTTAGCTTTTTTTCAAATCAGCTCTAATGATTTGTTAGCATTTTGCCGGCTTAAACCTGTAAGGCTTTGGCTCCATGGATAATTCTTAGAATAAAGACTGAATCTGCAATGACTCTATAAACGACTCTATACTTTTTATAAATTAAGTGACGGTAGTCAGTTCCGAAAAACTCATTTTCGGGTATCAATGGATGACGCTCAGGATAAGTATTAAGTGAATAAATTTTTTCCTCAAGTTGAAGTACAAAATTGACAGCATTGTTAGGGCTGTCAGCCGCAATATAATAATAGATATGCTCTAAATCATCTTGCGCATGCTGAGCTAAATTTACCTTATATTTTTTTGTCACGCTTAAATTCCTTAAAAAATGCTCGAGCATCTGTAAATTTACCGTTACTTATGTCCTCTTCAGCCGGCGCAAGAAGCTTGAGCAGATTAAAGGCATTGTTAATTTTCTCATATTCCTTTGCGTCCATAAGTACGGCCTCCGCTTTGCCGTTAACTGTCAGAATCACAGGCCGTTTCGTCTTATGGATTTGTTTTAGAATAGAGTTGGTATTCCTCTTCAAATCAGTAATTGAACGAATATCCTGAGTAATGCTTATTGCCATTTTAATCACCTCTTTATCTTTAAATGAATGCTATATTGAATGTTTTTAATGTGTCGTATTTGATGCTAAAAGTCAAGATTATTTGATGTGGAAAATGCTAACGGCGCGCCTGACTACTCATCGGGGCACATCTCGTTTTGTGATTAACATGATCGCATAAATCATTTGCACCGTCAATATAACCACTTAACAATATTAAAGTTAATTGGTTTCATCAACAATCAAGATGCGACCCCGAACCCACAATGGCAGTAGCACATTTTGGACATGGGAATAATTCAGGTACTGCTTTTGAAACAGGATGTTCAAATGTAATGCCCAATAAACCTGGCCTTTGATCGTTTGGATTTAGGGCAAAAATTCATCATGCCAGAGGATGAAGATGAACACCATTGACCGCAACCAAAGTCTTTCCGATTACTCAAAACGGATTCTTTACATTGGAAACAATTTCTTTTTATTTCATCCTGAAAGAACTCAACCAAGTTTCCGCAGTTAGTGCATTGAACATCAAAAATTGCATCAAATCCCCATTCATAAGTATTATTGCCTGCACATTTCCTCATATTTTAAAGCCTCAATTTTAGTCCAACATAGAAACCCCGGTCCTTTAGGGACGTCAGGCGCTTAACGCCAAATTGGTTGAATATCGTGTTCGTGTAAAAACTCTTCTGCCAGCTCCTTGATCTTACGATCTCGAAAATCAAAATATGCGTTCACAACATTTTGGTCGTCAACTTCCTCCTTCCAACCACCGATAGAGCCTGAATATGCTTCTTGTGCTTTTGCCCGTAGCTTTTCGTCATCTGTCCAGTTCGAGTTCAAAAATTCGCGAAGTATGTCGTGGTGTTCACCGTGATTTCGCCCGCGAATCTCCAAATACATCTCAGGCGCTGCCTCGACTTTCTCTCTAAGGGTAGCGTTTTCTTCAGGCTCTATCCCCGCCCACATTTCAGCATCATCATCCTCAATGAAGACCCAAAATACCTCACCTGTTTTGAGATCAAGATACGTGGACTGAGGATAATGCTCAAAATCCTCATCTCGCTGGAATGCTTCAACAAACATGAGCTCGTCAACAGAAATTTCCCGCATAATTCAATATCAATTTTGATTTAGGTTTGTTGTGTACATATCATATGCTGTTATACCACTTAGCTAATTCCGATCCAATTAAATGTGGATTGTCCTCTTGAAGATAGTGAATACCACTTCCTATATCAATGGTCTTTAGATTTTTAAGCTTTTGTTGACACCACTCTAGCATAACCGAAGTTATAAGACCTCCGGGATGTGCATAGAAAAGAAGCTTTGGAAGATCGGATTCCCGGAGTCTCTTATTATAATGCTGAACTATTTTTGTTACATCTGCCGGATGACCGTCGATTGGTATTTCATTTGGCCAGCGCCATAGCGGTTTTCGAGATCTAATACTCTTATACGGTTCTCTATAATAATTTCTTTCTTTTTCAGTCAACCTGCGCACTATTGCTTTAGGCAGGATTTGCTCTACGAATATATTCAACCCCGCAATCATAAGCCAGCCTAAAACTGGCGTTCTAAATAGCTTGAAACCCATCTTGAAATCTTTTGGAAATTTATCCCACGTCACAGGTTTTATTATTGCTTCCATAAAGGCAATCCCTTTGATATTGTCTTCATGACGCATGGCATAATGGAAGCCAAGTGCTGAACCCCAATCGTGTATAACAATAGTAATATTCTTAAGTTCCATTTTATTAATGAAGCTTTCTACATATTTTGAATGGTCAACAAATCGGTAATCGATGTCGGGTTTAGCGGATTTGCCCATCCCGATGAGGTCAAGAGCAATGCATCGTCCGCAAGAAGTCAGGTGAGGAATTATATTGCGCCATAAATAAGAAGAAGTTGGATTGCCGTGGAGAAAAAGAATAGGGTCACCTGATCCTTCATCAATATAGTGGATACTGGAACCGTGAATGTCTATATAGTTTGACTTAAACGGAAATTCTGATGATATGCTTTGATTCTCCATTTAGTATCGCCCTCTTAATTTATCCAGACCTGACGTTGCAAATAACAGGCGCGAGTTTACGAGCGTCCTTGTTGATTTGCTTTGTTAGGGTGTTTGCCTCGCTTTGCCTCAATTTCTTTTAGTATATCTCTCCAGCTTATTATTCCAACTGGTATATGCTCTTCATCGACAACAGGTATACAAGAAATTTTATGATTGTTGAAAATTTCTATTGCGTCCAAGATCCCTGCGTTTTGTCCTAACACAACAGGTTTCCTTGTCATTATTTGATGCACTCTTTTATTAAGGCTTGCTGCGTCCCTGGCTGTTTCGCCCATAGTTCCAATGTGTGGGCTTAAGGCTTTTAGGAGGTCTCTATCCGAGATCACACCAAACAATTTCCTTGAATCGACTACTAGTAAATGATGGAAACGAGTGTTATCAAATATTTCTTTAACCATCCTCAGCGAATCATCCATTTCGACAGTGACAACGGTTTTGCTCATTATTCTTTCTACGCTCACGATTTCTCCATCGCACCCTAACATGTATTAGTTGACCTAAGTGAAATATGGAAATTGTCACTTTTTGACAACTAAATCAGAATTGAAAAAATTTAAACATCGCAATAACTGCTTAAATAATTTAGATGTATTCGGTTTCACAAGCCAAATTCCAACCCGGCTTATATATCAAAAAATGTCAAATAAGCCGGAGCTGTCATAGATAAAATCGTTGTAGTTACTTTGCTGGACTGCCACAATATGGGCTCATATGCTTACCTGAAGGAAATCTGCATAATCATGAAGGTGCCCGGTATTTGAATTCAACACTCCTAGCAGTTGACTTGAAAAAATTTTGGCTGAAAGGTCTGGTTGCGGTGGATATGAGCTTCGCAATGTCAACGTGAATAGAATCGGTGAGGATCAGTGTCAGTGGCAATCTGCCGGCAATAACCGTGACCTCTCGTAAATGTCTGTAATTTCTGGAATCATATACAGATTTTACGTAATATGTCAAGATTATTAAACATCTGCCACAATGTACGAACGGCCTTTACCACTCATTCTTATACATGTCTTTGATTTCTTCAGGCTGGACGCACAGATAATCGATAGTCTGGCGCTGAGAGCTGGATGGCTTTGGAGCGCAGCGGAGAATCCGGTCGGCGTTAAAGGGCATGTTATGGCAAATGTTCCAGATCTTCCAGATCCTTATATCTGCCGGCGGCATGTTTATTCTTTTTGAGGTCCTGGAGTGAAATAAAGTTTATCGAAATCCCGTCAATTTCAATGACCTCTCGATTAGAGTAACATTCATTGAAAGATACTCCGGACGCGCTTGTTATAACTTCAAGTCGAACGGGTGGTACACCCATTCGAATTACTTTGTTTTTTTCTAAAAATAGGCCTTCTGAAATCGTTTCATCAGGCATACCAAAATCACGAAAGGCTGAAACAACCTTTTTGGAATTTACTTCACTTATTTCAATCCAAATGTCCATATCGCCGGTTGCTCGTGGATAGCCATGGTAACCAACCGCGTAACCTCCAACCAGCAGATACCTAACATTATGTGAGTTCAGAAATCTCAAAAAATCTTTGAAGTCTGGATGTAGCTCGATCTTGGCCATAAACCATCCTTCTGTTTATTTCGATAGCTTCAATGCGTTCAAGTGGACTTTTTGAAAACCAATATCTCTTTTCTTCTTCGATATCATCTAAGGAAGTAACATTTACAATTTTTTTATTAAGACTCGGAAGTTGAACCATATTCTCAATCCTCCAAACGCCTGTATTTTTTAGATTCATATACCGGATTTTACGTAATATGTCAAGATTATTATACAAATGTTACAATGTGCGAACGGTCCTTACAACTCATTCGCGTACACGTCTTTGATTTCCTCCGGCTGGATGCACAAATAATCGAGCCAGGCTCTGGGTGATGCGGTGAAAACACGTCTTCAATCTGGGCGAGTCAAACCAAATGTCGCTTGTTTCTGAACCTCATACACTTTTGAGTGTAACCTTTTTTCCTTCTTGGTCGTCTTTCAATATAAAAAAGCCAGGCGATTTGTAGCATGGCCTGAAAAAAAGAGCATTAAAACTAAAAAGGAGGAATTAAAATGGCCAAGACAATTCAAATTAAGCTGACGAACAAAGCCTGTCAGGCAGGCTTGCTGTATGCCCAAAAACATTTAACGACACCGCCAAAGGACGCCGTGATCAGTTGCGAAGGAATTTGCCTCAAAGGAGAGACCGCTCGACGCGCGGCGAATCTGATCGCCCACCGATTGGCGCCGGATAGGGCTGTTCGAATATGCCACGGAGGGTTGCTGGAGATATCGGGCGGCATGAGGGCTCTGGTAGAGAGAGCAGAACGCGTGTTAATAGTGGACGGGTGTCCCATGGCGTGTGGCACACGCATCACCAAAGGCGCTTTCCCGGACCTCAAGCCCGAAGTCGTATTCTCTAACCAGCTGTTCGAATTAGACGACAG
>JAQYVG010000193.1:6206-6450 GCA_030145595.1 Desulfobacterales bacterium
GGTAGACGAAATGTCGGAGGCCGATATCAATGCCAACGCGCATGAAGTAGCTGATAAAATAGCAGAAAAACGCTTCGGAAACCAGCTTGGCTCTGGAGGTTTGCAAGATGAATATGACCTGCCCGGGAGCAGACCGGCGGCAAGTTCATGCTGTGGATGATCGCAAAGGTTTGTAAGACCAGGAAATGCCCATGACACGTAAAGCCATGCCAAGGGAAACCAAAGAGCATTTGATCATACAAAC
>JAQYVG010000194.1 GCA_030145595.1 Desulfobacterales bacterium
ATTCTATCTTTATTATCTGCTTTTAATGTAGGTACAAACCTGAAAACAATAATACCGATGGTAACAATGAATACTGAAATTCCGACTTCCATCCAGTGGGGGACATACCGCTCACTCGACGGCAGATGCCAGTTAAAGGCAATCAGACTGACGTTAAGCCGGTTTAAAACAATACCCAGAACTGCCAGGCCGGAAGTCCACTTTATCAGGTTGATGTTTTTTTCCCGAACCCCCACCGCATAAAGGAAGCACGGCAGGGCCACAAACCCTAAAAGCTCCACAAGATACCAGATGCCGTATCCGGTCCCGAGATAATGCCATTTGTTTTCCATGGATATACCGAAAACCTGAATGACAAAGTAGCCCGCCATTACATATGAAGCGGCTTTAGCAAATCCCAGGGCCACATCATTCTTCTCTTGCAAGTGCGTTGCATCCATCTTGTGCTTAAAATAACGGTATGAAAGAGAGCTTTCTAAAATAACCATGGAAAGCCCTGCGATAATGGCGGTGATAAAAAAGTAAATCGGTATATAGGATGAATACCACAGCGGATGAAGTTTGGACGGTACAATCAGAAAAAGCGCCCCCAGCGACGACTGGTGCATGGTGGAGAGCACAACACCGAAGATGGTCAATACCAGGGTCAATTTAACCACGATGTTGCGGGCTTTCCTGAATCCGAGCCATTCCATGGCGGCCGGTGAAAATTCAACAAAAAGTACCGTAAGATACAGCGCCACACAGAGGGCCACTTCGAACAGAACAGACGTGGTTCCGCTCTGAACTAAAAAGGGATACGGCAGGCGCCACGGTCGGCCCACATCATAATGCAGCGCAAAAACCACCAGGGCATATCCCAACAATCCCGTTAAAATCGCAGGCCTTACTGCCGAATGGTAACGCTTCATTCCAAAGATATAAACCGCCGCAGAGGTCACAAATCCCCCCGCAGCCAGGGCAACACCGCACATCAAGTCAAAACCGATCCATATCCCCCAGGGGTTGTAATCAGAAAGATTGGTTACCGTTGCCAGCCCTCCCGTAAATCTCAAAATAGTAATAAAAAAACCTATGATTAAAATAATTCCCGCAATAATATTAAAGGGGGTTTTCCAGGTTTTTTCGGCGGTCGTGACATCGTCTGACATCAGGAATCCTCCTTGACTTCTGGTTTGGCAGCTTCTTCATACGCTGACTTTACGGCTTTCTCAACGGCTTGTTCTTTATCCTTTTCAGCTTTGGCCAGTGCTTCTGAAAGCTTCGCCTGGGCTTCTTCGCCGGCTTTCTCCAAGGCAGCCGCAACTGTTGCTTCTTGCTCCTGCTTGGCAACTTTCGCGCTCCGTTTGGTTATGGCATAAACTCCTGTAAGCAAAACGGGCCACAAACCGATTACCATGGGTACGGATCCCAGGGCACCGGCCGTCAATGCCGGTGCCGGCGTAACACCCAGATCTTCGCGCATATCCAGTTCTTTAAAGGGAACAGCGGACAGATACAGCCAGTTTGATCCGCCCATTTCGTGTTCGCCGTAAATATGATCCACATATCGATCCGGATATCTGCGAATCCGCTCCCGGGCAATACGGATCAGATTCTTTCGTTTTCCAAAACTAAGGGCTTCGGTGGGGCATCCCGCCACACAGCCGGGAAGCAGACCCTTGATAATCCGGGGATGGCACATGGTGCATTTCATTACTTTCGGATCAAAAGCACTGTCATATTCATACGTGGGAATCTCAAAAGGACAGGCAATCATACAATACCGGCAGCCCACACAGACGGAAGGGTCGTATATCACCGCACCTTCTTTAGTTTTCGTAAATGCTTTTACAAAGCATACCGATGCACACGCCGGCTCCAGACAGTGGTTGCACTGAATCTTGCGATACAGGGGACCTTTGGAACCGGCATACCGATTCACGACGGTATAGGCTTGCGGTGTTGTCCGCCGCTTTTCATCCAGCACATCTAAATCCTTAAACGGCTGGTCCGGTGGCGGCAGGTTGTTGACTTTGTTGCATTCGGCCTCACAAACCCGGCATCCGATACATAACCCACTGTCGTATAGAACGCCGAGGCTGTCGGGATACCCTTTAAAATGCTTATTTGTAGCCGCCCCGGCAGAGCTGCCCACGGCAGTACTCAACCCGGCTGCACCAACCCACCCTAAAAACTTTCTACGTGATATGGACATTTGAAGCTCCTCAAGTTATACAATCGCTTCGCGGTTCTATTGTTTTTTTTCAATATGGCAACCGGCGCACTCCACATTGGCAGGCTTTTTAATGCCCATTTCAACGTGGCAGCCCATACATTGCCGGTGATAGGCACCCTTTAATCCGGGTGCATGCAGAGACTTTTCATTAAACGGCTTACCGTGGCAACTGCCGCACCGCGGCGGTTGCCCGGATACAGGACTGTTATGATGACACCCCTGGCATATTGTGGCCCCGGACTGGTGGAAATACCCGGCCAGCTTGTCGCCGTCAATCTTTTTAACCAAAGAGTCATAGACTTTGCGGTGCTCAAATTCAACCGGCTCAAAGCGTTCCGTCAGTTCTTTAATAACAACCTTTTCGGGTATTTTCACATCATAGCTGATGCCGAAGGTGGCCCGCCATATTTCAGGAATCATGCGGGCCAGCTGCATCTCTCCTTCCTGATATAAAACCCCTGTGCTTTCCGGTGGCGGGGCCATATGGCATTTCAGGCAGGCAGACGACTCCTGCTTGCGGTCTCTTGCCAAAAATGCATGGCAACCCGCACAATTCTGTTGGCGCTGCTTTTTCTCATGGCAGCCCTGACAGCTCTGCGTTGTGCCCGGTTGATGCATGGCCTGTTCCAGCCTGACGAAGTTACCTTCTTTGGAACCGGCCAGAGTATGACAGTCGGCACATGATTTCAGATCAGCATGATGGCATTCCCGACAGGTATCATTATAGACTTCATGGGCCTGATGGCTGAAGGGGACACGATACATCCGGGTTTTAAGCCCTTCCTTGTCATTGGTTTTAATCAAGACAACATCCGGCTGGTTGCGCTTCATTCTGGGAACCTGATCGACTTTCGCTATCTTATTTTGCTGCTCTAAATCATGGCAGCCGCTGCACCTGACCGGTCCGGCAGCCATCTCCTCTGCCAGGTTCTTCCGGTGACAATCAACACAGGCCAAATGAGATGCCAGCCGCATGGAAATCCGCTTTTCCGACTCCAACACTTCGGTCTTTTGCTTGTGGCAGTAACGGCAGGTACCCTCTTTGTCTTTGGTATAAATTAGCTGTTTGTTCTCTTGGTCATATTGGTGGTGACAGCGCTCACACTTGTTTTCGTGGGCAGCGGAATGGCGATAATGAAGCGATTTGTCTAAACCCATGGGCGCCCGGGAAGAGATGACCAACGGCTTTTCCCGGTGGCAGCCGGCACAGACAATAGGACCGGCCTTTGCGCCGGCAGCAAGCATATCCGCGTGGCATGTGATGCAGTTGTTATGGTAAATATCCATCACCGCTTTGCTGCCGGTATCCTCAAGCCGCTTTAGTTTGGGAGAGAGGCGTTCGTTTTCAGATAGATGGCAGGTCATACAGTCTTTATTTTGCTCTTTTAGAGCGTCGGTATGTTGGTCGTGCAAAAATAGAACCGGGGGCCTTTCAAGTTTCCCGAATGCTGCCATAGTATCTATGGTAATCACATCGGGTCTGGCCAGGTAAGATGCAAATTGTCCGGAAGGATTTGAAAGTGCTGCAACCTTTAAAACGCCCACCGTATAAATTAACAAAAAGACAACAACAGTTGAGATGCCGGCCCGTATTAGCAACAATCTTTCCTTCTCCATGATTCTGTTATCCTTGTTCATTTTAAAGCATTTAATGTGCTTTCTCGACCTGCAAAGTCGGGTTATTATCCCGCCGTTTTATAGCCGAAAAATCAACAGATTGTCAAACAAAATTATTGTTGATAAAAGTTTTCCACATTTGGTACCTATCTATCAAAATCGCATCAAATTTGCGAAGGATTTATCTAACAAAATATTTTCGCCACCAAGACACCAAGACACGAAGTTAAATTATAATAAACAGTTATTCTTTGTGTCTTGGTGCCTTTGTGGCTATTCTTTCCGGTTTGTCCGGCTTGGTATCTTATTCACAAATTTCGGGAACTTCTTCGCCTGTTTCTGCCTTTTTTAACCGGGTAATGCGTTCAAACGAATCTTCCACTTCATCTACGGCCAGTTGAATGGCCAAAGTAATCCAGTCATGGATGAGCAACTCCATGCCTTTGGTCTCGGGAAGTGCCAGAAGGGTTGAGCTGATATAATCCCCGGTGGCATTTAACGCCTGGCACACTTCAACCGCCTCAAAGCCCTCTTGACTTCTGATATTGGATAGAGACCGGGCGTAATTTACCAGCGAGTATCGATCTCCATTGCGAACGGATGTGATTAAAAGATTATAAACCACCTCGATATACCACATTACTTTGTTGGGATCCTGCAGCTCATAATAAGATCTAAACTGTTCGGTATGATCAGGGGAGAGCAGGTGTCTTAGTATTCGACTGCAAATTTCTCTCTGCATGTGCTGCATAATCTCACCCAGGATCAGGTTCGGTCTATCCAAATGTGTTTTTTCCAAAGCTGCTATGTTCATTTGATGCCACTGAAGCGGAGTGCTTTTTAAGTTCTCAATCAGAAACAGCAGCCGGCGCAAGAGGTGAAGTCTTTGCGGAGGTTTCCATCCCAAAGCTTGGCGGGTATAGGATGCTTCGGCGCTTAATTTCAGGTCAATATATTTGGTCATCCAGGGCCGTACAAAAGGCTTTTTACCGATTAAGCATCCCAAATAATATTGCGCATAGACGCCGATTTTAGCCAACCATTTCGGCATGAAAATGGGATGTCTGATTTCTCCAAAGTACAGCCTTGTGGCCAGGTCATAGAGTTCCTGGTGGGAAGTGCTGCCATCGGGTGAGATCACATAAGTGTCAAACCGGGGCAGCTGGTCTGATTTATTAAGGACAATGGTGATCGCTCTGGAGACACAGTTGACGTGCACATACGGTATGGCCGACTCCCCTTGGCCGCCTATAATGCGTGCATCCCAGGAGGAGGAAAGCCAGGTTTTAAGAAACATATACAGCGGTCCGTACTCGCACCAATCGGTATATACGGCTCCAAGCCGCAGGGCTGAACAGGGGAAGCTTTCGGAATACTGCTTCAGCATCTGTTCGCCTTTGCTTTTGCTGACCGCATAGGGATAATCCGCATCCAAGGCGGTGCGTTCATTAACGCTTTCTCCGCGGGACGAAAACCTGCAGCCGGCCAGCGAACTGGAATAAATAAAACGTTTTATACCCAACGATTTCGAGTGCTCTAACAATGCTCGGGTACCTTGCACATTGGTGCGCTCATATTCCGGATGAGATAAACTGTCAAAATCATAATAGGCCGCCAGGTGGATGACAAAATCAGCGCCCCCCTCGTTGGCGATGCTTGCGATAACATGTGCAAGGCTGGATTCATTGGTGATGTCCACCAGAATCCATTTAACATTTTTATGCGATAAAACACCGGCTTCCTGCTGGGTACGCCTTGCCAGGGCGTAAATGTGATAGTATTCGCAAAGGTCTTCTATAAGATTGCGCCCGACAATGCCCGATGCGCCGGTAATAAGGATTTTCGGTAGAGTTCGCTTTTTCATGCGGGAATTTGTTTCAGGTAGGTAGTAATATTTCGCAAGAGGCATATCGTTAGCCATCGGAGTGCTGCGCTTGAGCAGCAGTTAGTTTGAGGAGCGGCCTGACGGCCTTGAGGGGTGTTGAAAAAAAACTTTTTTCCCTCAAGCGAAGCGATCTTAAAGCGCAGCGATCTTTTTTTATAAATGACTCAATTAGGGTAAAATTTCTGCCACGAAATATCAGCGCAACCCGCATTGCTAAGGCTAGATGGTACGGGATTTATCGGCTTTATTCTCTTTCAGGTTTTCCTGGGCGATCAGGTCCAGATGCCAGGTGGCCATGTCATCCAGGGGCACAATGATGGGGCCGGCCAGTTCACGCAAATCTATGGTCTTGAGGTAATGGCCGCAACGGCCGCAGATATCCACGCGCAGGCCCTCTTCACTCTCGGCCCGTAGATAGTTCAGGTCGTCTCTGTTATCATTTTCGCAAAAAGGGCATTGAAGGCGTACATAAGGCCAGGCGGTTTCACACAGCGAGCAGTGCAGTGTCCGCTGGCCGCCCTCACCGGAAAGATCAGCCAGTTTGGGTGCCGACCCGCACACCGGACAATGGCCATGGTTCCACTGACTGAGGTCCAAAAGATTCTGAGCGGCTCGAGCAACTTCCAAAAGCGCAGGTCGCATTGACAATCGCAGAAGGAGCGTCAGCACCGGCGGATCAACTGCCAACTCCCGGGCCGCGGTTTCGATGGTCTTG
>JAQYVG010000195.1 GCA_030145595.1 Desulfobacterales bacterium
GGGTACCATACGGGGAATCACCGCCGAAAGAAAATCGCATACCGCGCGGGCCGCGCGAGAAGCGGTCCCCACCGCCAAACCCGAACTCCTTTAATATATCGGCAAAATCAAAACCCTTGAAGATATCTTCCTGAGAATAGCGCTGCTGAAATCCGGTAGAGCCGAATGTATCGTACTGTTGGCGCTTTTCCTTATCACTCAGTACGGCGTAAGCCTCGCTAATTTTTTTAAATTTTTCTTCAGCGTCTTTGTCTCCCTTGGCATGATCGGGATGGTACTTCATGGCGAGCTTCCGATATGCTTTCTTGATATTTTCATCGGAGGCGTTGCGTTTAACGCCGAGTATTTTATAATAATCAGTTTCAGACATACTAATTGATCCTCACAATATATCCCCTAATTGAGTGCTAAAGCACAATTGGAAATTAATGGCTATTCGTTTAATTTTTTTAATAATAAAAATAAGTTGAAAATCTTTACGTGTCAAGGATGATTCTGTCAATCCTCTACTTAGGAGGCTCTCCTTTCTGTTCAGAGGCTTTGAGCGCAATCATTAATACGGAAAGGGCCGCAGGGGTGATGCCTTCCATGCGAGACGCCTGACCCAGAGAAGCCGGCTTGACGGCCGCAAGTTTTTCTTTGAGTTCGTTTGAAAGGCCGTGCACTTTTTGAAATTCAAAACCTGCCGGTATTTTCATCCTCTCAAGATTTTTAAATTTTTCGATTTCTCTTTCCTGGCGCTTAATATAACCTTCATATTTGATTTCAATTTCCACCTGTCCGGCGACCTTTGCACTGATATTGTCAGGGCTTTTTGCCAGCACCTCAACTGCGTCGTAATCAATTTCGGTTCTTTTCAAGAGCTGTTCAAGATACACGCCGCTGTTGATAGGTTTTGTGCCCCGGCCAACCAAGAAGTCGTTAGTCTCTTTTGCCGGCTTGATAATAGTATTCTTGATCCGCTTGATTTCCTTGGCAATCAGCTGTTTGCGCTCTTTGATATCTTTGATGGTGTCTTTATCGATCAGGCCAAGGTTATGTCCGGTCTCCATCAATCTGAGATCGGCATTATCTTCCCGCAACATCAGCCTGTATTCTGCACGTGAGGTGAACATGCGGTAAGGCTCACGTGTCCCCCTGGTTACAAGATCATCTATCATTACTCCCATATAAGCTTGAGAGCGGTCTAAACTAAATTCAGGCCTGTTTTGGATCCGGCAGACGGCATTGATGCCCGACCATATCCCCTGGGCGGCAGCCTCTTCATAGCCTGATGTTCCGTTGATCTGACCCGCCATATAAAGGCCGGCAACCAGTTTTGTCTCAAGCGTAGGTTTAAGCTGAATCGGGTTGACATAGTCGTACTCTATGGCATAGGCGGGCCGCATGATTTCGGCGGCCTCCAACCCTTTAACAGACCTGACAAATTGGACCTGTATTTCCAGGGGGAGGCTGTTCCCGAGTCCGCTGGCATAGATTTCATCAGTATCTATACCTTCGGGTTCAAGTATAATCTGATGCCTGTCTTTGTGTGGGAACCGCACAACCTTATCTTCAAATGACGGACAATATCTGGCGGAGACCCCTTTGATGATTCCGCCGTACAGAGCAGAATGTTCAAGATTATCCTGTACGATCTTTTGGCTTTGGGGGTTGGTATGCCCGATATAGCTATGCATAAGAGGATTAGAAATCTTATCGGAAAAGAATGAAAATGGTTTAGGGTCCGGATCGGACTGGTGTGCGGTAAAGGCGGAAAAATCGATGCTCGATTTGTTTAGCCGGGGGGGCGTGCCGGTCTTCATCCTGCCGAGTGCAAAACCCAGCTCCCGTAAATGCAGCGGCAGACCATAAGAGGCAAATTCACCGGCCCTTCCGGCCTGGATGGAATGGAATCCAATATGAACCAAACCGCTTAAAAATGTGCCCGTGGCCAGGATAACGGCTTGGGCCTCGTACCCAAAGCCGGTTTGATCCTCTACCCCGACAACCTTGCCGCCTTCTACTACAAGCCGCTCAACCATAGCCTGTTTCAGCTCCAGCTTCGGTTGTTTTGCAATCACGGCTTTCATGGCCAGATGGTAGTGAGTCCGGTCGTTTTGGGTCCTGGTTGAATGAACCGCCGGACCTTTTTTGGTGTTGAGGGTATTATATTGTATGGCTGTTTTGTCAGTAATTTTAGCCATCTCGCCGCCCAGGGCATCGATTTCTTTAACGAGCTGACCCTTGGCCATGCCTCCAATGGAAGGGCTGCAGGGCATCGCGGCCACTTTGTCAAGGTCTATGGCCAGTAACAGGACACTGCACCCCATTCTGGCAGATGCCAGCGCAGCTTCACAACCGGCATGACCTGCACCAACGATGATAATATCGTATTTTTTCTGGTCGAAAACCATGAGAAAATTATTTTACAATTTTTATACACAAATGTATATAATAACCTTACCAATGAATATGGCAAAACGATATAATGATTTCAACACTTACTTGAGGGATATTTTCGGATGCAGGGTTCAGAAAATAACCATCGATGCCGGCTTTTCCTGCCCTAACAGGGACGGTAAAATTACAACCGGAGGATGCATTTACTGCAATGATAGAGGATCCGGCAGTGGTGCCCGTGCCCGAGGGCTGACGGTTACCGACCAGATCATACAAGGCAAACGGGCACTTTCAAAGCGCTATAAGGCTAAAAAGTTTATAGCTTATTTCCAAGCTTTTTCAAACACATACGCTCCAACAAGCCAACTCAAAAGCCTGTATGAAGAGGCCCTTGCGGTGGACGATGTGGTCGGTTTGTCCATCGGTACGCGGCCGGATTGCGTGGATGAGCCGGTTTTGGCGCTTTTGCAGGAGTATAGCACAAATAGCCTGATCTGGATCGAGTACGGATTGCAGTCGGCCCACGACACAACTCTGGCTTTTATTAACCGGGGCCATGACTTCAAGTGTTTCACGCAGGCCGTTGATGCCACCAGGAACAGAGGTATCAAAATTTGCGCCCATGTCATTTTGGGGCTTCCCCATGAGAGCAAAAACCACATGCTTGCAACGGCGGACGCCATTGCCGGTCTTAGAATAGACGGCATCAAGCTGCACCTGCTTTATGTTATTAAAGGAACGAAACTGGCGGATCTTTACGGGCAAGGGGCATACAAGTGCCTGGAACAGCAAGAATATGTTGACCTTGTGTGCGATTTTCTGGAACGCATTCCGCAGGATATGGTTATTCAGCGACTGACCGGGGACCCTCATCCACAAGAGCTGGTGGCTCCTATGTGGTCCCGTAAAAAGACAGAAACAATCGCTTTGATTCAAGCAACTTTGGATACTCGCGATTCCTGGCAGGGTAAATTTGCTACCTAATATCGCCGTGCGAGGGGATACCTCCGGCCGGAGCCGAAAGCTTTGGATGTCACCTTCAAACCGGGTGCGGCCTGGTGCCTTTTATATTCGTTGCGGTCAACCTTTAAGACAACTTCTTCCACAGTGCTTTGATTGAATCCCATTTCAACCAGTTCATGGACACTTTTAAGGTCTTCGATATATCCTTTTAAGATTGCATCGAGAATTTCATATGGCGGCAGATCATCCTGGTCGGCTTGATCCGGCTTGAGTTCAGCTGAAGGTGCCTTGTCGATGATTCTTTGCGGTATGCATTCTTTTTCTTGATTGATGTAACGGGCAAGATCATAGACCGTTGTTTTGGGGACGTCTGAAATAACTGCCAGCCCTCCGGTCATATCGCCGTAAAGCGTGCAATAGCCGACGGCCAGTTCAGACTTATTGCCCGTAGAAAGCACTAGATACCGGTGTTTATTGGACAGGGCCATAAGGATAATGCCTCTGATTCTTGCCTGTATGTTCTGCTCGGTAATGCCTACGTCGCTTTGCTTGAAATCCGGTGAGATAAACCGTAAAAACTCTTTGAACATACTGTCTATGGGTATCTTAAGATACTCAATACCCAGGTTTTCAGAAAGCTTGGCAGTATCTGCATAGTTTTCTTGAGATGTGTACAGGGACGGCATAAATACGGCTGAAACGTTTTCTCGTCCCAGGGCCATACCGGCAATAGCAGCGGTCAGTGCAGAATCTATCCCGCCGCTTAGCCCCACCACAACTTTTGAAAACCCGCACTTTGTGACATAATCGCGGGTCCCCATGACCAGGGCTCTCAGCATGGATTCGGTGTCAGAACTTGCAACCGGACTAAGGTTGTCCGGGGATGGTTTGGAAGCTTGCGAATCAAAGACCACCAGATCTTCTGCGAAATCACGGCCCCTGGCGGCCAACCTACCGTTTTTATTAAATGCAGTGCTCATTCCATCGAAGAGAACACTGTCATTACCGCCGACCTGGTTGGTATACAAAAACGGAATGTTATATTTAGCGGCTAATGACTTGAACATATTGAAGCGAAATTGCTGATGCCCTAAATAATAAGGCGAGGCAGCAATGTTGATCACCAAGTCTGCGCCGGACCGTATCAGCCGGGCAACAGGGTCGACAGGGTAGATTCTTTCTTTGAAAATATCTTTGTCGTTCCAGGCATCTTCACAAATCGTCAATCCGACACAATGGTCTTTATATGTAAATACGGTACTTTCCGGGCCGGGCTCAAAATAACGTTGTTCATCAAATATGTCGTATGTCGGCAGAAGCCTTTTATAAACCTTATGATGTATTTTGCCGTCTTCGAACAGTACCGCCGCGTTATAAAGATTATTGCCTTTGCCGGTTGGGTTCTTTTCAACAAAGCCGCAGATGACCCCGATACCTCGAACCGTTGTCATAAGCCGTTGCAAGCAGGCAAGGTTGGCGGCGACAAAATCTTTACGTTCCAGCAGGTCTTGCGGCGGGTACCCGGTAATTGCGAGCTCGGAAAAGACAACCAGGTCGCATGACAACTCGATGGCTTTTGCGGCAAAATGTTGTATTTTAGCGAAGTTATGGTTAAAATCGCCGATGATCGGATTGATTTGTGCAAGGGCTATTTTCATGATAAGACTCTCTTTGGCTACCTAAATTGAGCGATAATACTCGATCGAAAGCCATTAAGGCAGCATTTACTTTTTATGCTCACACCTACTAAGGCAGGTGCAAGAATTTTTTAATTGACCGGCTGACATCACTTAATTGCCCGGGCGTATACCATGCAATGTCGGAGTCAGCCTTAAACCACGTGAGTTGGCGTTTTGCAAATCTTCTGGTATCCCGTTTCAAAGTGCGTACGGCCTCGTGCCATGACAATCGTTCTTTAATAAAATCGACCATATGTCGGTAGCCGATAGACCGCATCGCTTTGAGGTCCGGCGCATATCCTTTGCCAAGGAGTTCTTTAACCTCATCAACAAGTCCGGCCGCTATCATCGCATCAACCCTCTGGTTGATGCGGTCATAAAGCAGCTCCCGGTCCATGTTCAGGCCGATTTTCAAAACCCTGAAGGGCTCATCTTGAAACCTGTGTTCGTGATGATATGCAGAGATCGTTTTGCCGGTTAATTGATATATTTCCAGGGCCCTGACAATCCTGTAGCTGTCATTAGGTTTTATTCTTGCAGCAGCATCAGGATCGCAACGCCTCAAGCGTTCGTAGAGAAAATCGGTGCCGTGGCTTTGTGCTTCCTCTTTCAAGCGCGTGCGTATATTATCATTGGCCGATTCCGCCATAAACAGGCCATGCACAAGCGCTTTGATATAGAGCCCTGTTCCGCCGACAACAAAAGGGACGGTAGCCTGCGATACAAGTTCCATAATCTTTGCATGGGCCGTTTTGGCATATTGTTTGGCGTCAAAGCGCTGGTCCGGATCAGCGATATCGATCAGATGGTGTGGTACACGGGCCAGCTCCTGTGGAGACGGCTTGGCTGTACCGATATTCATGTATCGATATATCTGCATTGAATCGGCGCCGACAATCTCGCCTTTGAAAATTTCGGCCAGTTCGATGGCTGTCGCGGTCTTTCCTAAAGCCGTCGGACCGCAAATGACAATAACATTAGGTTTCATAAGCTATTTTCTATAGTTGAATTCGTTTTCCATTTTCACCGCAAAGCTTGCTATATTGCAGTAAGTCTTGAGTTCAAATTAAAAAGGCTATACTCATTTTGATTCCAGTTACAGTTAGTTGGTTGGTAATCCAGAATCAAAGGAGGAGCATAGCCATGAAATCTATTAAAACTGAAAAAATTAAAACTATCAATGAAAAAACACTTATTGCTACTTTGGATATTGGGAAAAAAGTTCATTATGGTTATTTTAGGGCGCCTAACAATCAAGACATTAAACCTTTTCCGGTCTATAACACTGGTCAAAGCTTTAATAAATTCTGGAAAAAGCTTTGCATGTTTAAAGAAAAACACATGCTTGATGAGGTTGTAATCGGATTTGAGTCTACAGGACCATATGCTGAACCGATAGCGAATTAT
>JAQYVG010000196.1 GCA_030145595.1 Desulfobacterales bacterium
AGAAAAAGAGAATATCAAAACCGGTCACAAGTACGGAAGAGGGATAGAACAATTTTAAGATCGGCGTCTCTTCCGGCCACCCCATCGATGAAAAGGGCCACAGGGCGGAGCTGAACCAGGTGTCAAGGACATCGGTTTCCTGTACAAGATCGTTCCCGCTGCAGGCCGGACACGTCTGCGGCGTGTCCATGGCAACAACAACCTCCTCGCAGTCTGTGCAGGTCCATGCCGGAATCTGGTGTCCCCACCATATCTGCCTCGAAATACACCAGTCTTTAATGTTATGCATCCATTCAAAATAGGTTTTGGTCCACATATTCGGAATGATTCTGGTATCATTGTTTTTGACCGCATCGATGGCTTTGGCCGCCAGCGGCTTGGCTTTTACGAACCACTGTTTTGACAGGTTGGGCTCAATAACGGCCTGGCACCGATAGCAGTGACCGACGCTGTGCTTGTAAGGCTCTACCTTGATCAGCAGACCGGCTGTCTTAAGTGCTTCCACCACCGCCTCGCGGCATTCAAAGCGGTTGAGCCCCGCAAACTCGCCGGCCTCAGATGTCATCAGGCCGTCGTCTCCGATCACTTTAACACGCTCAAGATTATGGCGCATACCGATTTCAAAATCATTGGGGTCATGGGCGGGCGTAACCTTCAACGCTCCGGTACCAAATGACATATCAACATATTGGTCGCGGATGATAGGGATTGTTCTGTTCATAAGGGGCAGCAGCACCTCGCAGTTTTCGATACCGTGGTAGCGCTCATCCTCGGGATTTACGGCCACGGCCGTATCACCCAGCATGGTCTCGGGCCGGGTTGTGGCAATAACCACGCTGCCTTTATCTTCCTTAAAGGGGTAGCGGATATGATACAGATAGCCGTCGTGCTCTTCATGGTCGACCTCAAGATCGGCCAGGGCCGTGAAACAGCGATCGCACCAGTTAATGATATAATTGCCGCGGTAGATAAGGCCCTCATGGTACAGCTGCACGAAAACCTTGCGCACCGCTTTAGACAGCCCTGCATCCATGGTAAAGCGTTCCCGCTGCCAGTCGCATGAAGCACCGAGGCGCTTGAGCTGATTGATGATGGCACTGCCATACTCTTCGCGCCATTCCCAGACAGCTTCGATGAATTTTTCTCTTCCCAACCGGTGGCGGTCCAGCCCCTTGCCGGCCATATCTTTTTCTACAACGTTCTGGGTAGCGATACCGGCGTGATCGGTACCCGGCATCCACAGGACGTTGTCGCCGCGCAGTCTCCGGTAGCGGCACAGAATGTCCTGCAAAGTATTATTCAGAGCGTGACCCATGTGGAGCACACCGGTAACATTGGGCGGCGGTATCACGATGGAATAGCTTGATTTTTCACTTTTCGCCTTGGCCGAAAACAGCCCCTGACTTTCCCAGAAATCATACCAGCGTTTTTCAACGTTGTGGGGTTGATAACCTTTGTCTAGTAGATTGGAACTCATTCGATATTACTCCTCAGTTAAATGCGCGTATAGGGGATTCATAAAATCGTAACACGATTTCATTTCAGTTATAAAAATTGAAAAAGGGGATTAATAATAATCCCCGATTCATTTGCCTTTGGTTGATTGCACTGATTTAGAATCTGACCGGCAGGAAGAACGTGCCGCTCACCGGCACCATCATTTTCCATCACCCGATGCTTCTTCTGTCAGGATCTTTTTTAATAGCTCTATTTCTTTGAACACGGTTTTTTCAATAACCTCGCCAAGGAGACTGTCGATTTTATCGTAGAACATATTTTTAATTACACGTTCAAGGGCCGCGTCCAGCTGCTCGCCGGATATATCGATTCCTTCAGTCGATACGGTGTCCGCTGGTTCCATCGCCGTTTCCTCAGGCTCGGCCCCATACTCATCCTCATCGTCTTCTGTGCCGATTTCCATCCCCAGCGAGTCTACGAAGTCATCTTCCACATGATCAATGTCCAAGCCATCATCGAAACTCTCTTCCAACTCGATAGTTGCTGCTAAAGGATCCTCAGCATGATCGGTGGGCTTGCCTGCGTCTTCCGAGGCTTCGTTGATTGCTTCGGTCAGTTCCAAGATCGGCTCGTCATTATCCGGCTTTTTTTCTTGATCGGGTTGATTATTCTCGCTCATACATCCCCCGTCTGTAATAACATGTCATTTTTCATTTCGGACTTTCGGCATGTTTAACGGATACTTGAAGTTAAAAAAAGTTAACATACAGCATGCAGCATGTCAAGATAATTGATTTTTTTGCCAAATTAAGTATAACCCCAATTGAGCAAAAATGCTCAACTGGGTGTCCGTTGTCCTTTGTCCGTCGTCCGTTGCGAAGCAACAAGAAGCGCGTTTATATTTCAAATACAGGTGAACTATCAGAAGAGGCCCTTTGAGCCTGTAAAACCACTGACTACGGACTACTGACAACTGACATCTAATCGAGTTTTGACTCGATTAGGGTATAAAATAATTTGCAGAATGAACATTTAAGTACTAATAACACTTATGCGTTATTTTTTTATCGAGAAGGAGACTGTTGGAAATCCTCCGGTGTTAATTACCGGCTCTGATGCCAGACATATAAGAACCGTGCTGCGCCTGAAGCCCGGTGGTAAAATCGGGTTGTTTGACGGCCAAGGCTTTGAGTACCAGGCCCGGATTGTGGCTGTATCCGCCGGTAGCGTAGAGGTGTCGGTACTTCAACGCTACCCTGCAACAGCCGAATCCCCGGTTCAAATAATCGTTGGCCAGGCTTTTCTAAAAGAAAAGAAAATGGACCGCCTTGTTCGGCAGCTCACAGAACTTGGAATAAGTAAATGGACACCTTTTTTTGCCAAGCGATCGGTTCCCCGGCCCGGCAAACAAAACCTTTCAGCACGCAGGAAAAGATGGGAAAAAATTTCCAAAGAGGCCCTCAAACAGTGCAAACGAGGCTGCGTTACGGCAATCGGAGAAACCGCAACGTTCAAAGAGGTGTTAAATCAAAGTCAAGCCTGTGACATAAAAATCGCTTTATGGGAAAATGAATCGGAACCGGTAAATGCTCCTCTGCCGGAATCTGAGCGGCAAATTGAAAAAATATTTGTATTACTGGGCCCTGAAGGCGGTTTTACCGCCGAGGAAATTGAACAGGCCCGAGCCCGGGGGTTTATAACTGCCGCCCTGGGCCCCCGTATTCTGAGGGCTGAAACAGCGACGGTAGCGGCATGTGTTCTGCTGCAATATCTTTATGGTGATATGGGGAAAAAATAACGATAATGAAAGGGGTGGAATAAATCTATAAGCATAATTCGCCGCGGGACATTTTGCGATCCTATTTCGGCTACGACAGTTTTTTAGAGCACCAGGAAGAAATAATCCGTCATCTGACAGCAGGCAAAGACGCACTGGCTCTAATGCCCACAGGGGGCGGCAAATCAATATGTTATCAGATCCCGGCTATGCTGCAAAGCGGTGCAGGCGTTGTAATTTCACCCCTTATCGCATTGATGCAGGATCAGGTGGACGCCTTGCGCCAATTGAACATCCGGGCAGATTTTTTAAACTCCAGTTTGTCAGCGCAGCAAGCCCGTGAAGTCGAAAAGCGCATGGTTTCCGGAAAACTGGATCTGCTTTACATCGCTCCGGAACGATTATTAACGGAACGTTTTCTACAGCTTTTGAATAAAACACAGATTGCTTTGTTTGCCATTGATGAAGCACATTGTGTTTCCCAGTGGGGACATGATTTTCGTCCTGAATATTTACAGCTTTCCATTTTATCCCAAAAGTTTCCCGAAGTGCCGCGTATAGCCCTGACAGCTACCGCCGATCAGGTTACACGTAAAGAAATATTAAAAAAGCTTAATTTGGAAAAAGCGGCACAATTTATCTCCAGTTTTGACCGCCCCAACATATGTTACCGCGTCGAGATTAAACAGAATTGGAAAAAGCAGTTTTTGGATTTTTTAAATACGGAACATCGGAAAGATTCTGGAATCGTATATTGTTTAACCCGCAAAAAAGTGGAAACAACAGCCGCCTGGCTGTCTGAAAAAGGTTACAAGGTATTCCCTTATCATGCGGGGTTGGATCAAAAAGTGCGTTTGACGCACCAGCGACGCTTCCTCCACGAAGAGAGCGTAATTATTGTGGCGACAATTGCCTTCGGCATGGGCATTGATAAGCCGGATGTGCGTTTTATTGCTCATCTTGATTTACCCAAAAGTCTGGAAGCCTACTATCAGGAAACCGGACGCGCGGGACGCGACCGCCACAAAGCGGATGCATGGATGATCTACAGTTTAGCCGATGTAATTGCCGTACGAACATTGCTGGACAGATCTGAAGGCGATATGCAGTTTAAAAGAATCCAGCACCGCAAACTGGAAGCCTTTTTAGGGTATTGTGAAACCACCGGCTGCCGCAGGCAGGTTTTATTGGGCTATTTTGGTGAAGAATTTCCCAGGGCCTGTGGAAATTGTGATACATGTCATGGTGAAGTAGAAACCTGGGATGGAACCATTGCCGCCCAAAAAGCCCTTTCCTGTGTCTATCGGACCGGTCAGCGTTTTGGCGCTGAATACCTCAGCAATGTTCTGCGTGGATCAGACAATGAGAGAATCGGTCGCTTCCGGCATGATAAGATTCCCACGTTTGGTGTCGGCGCGGACCTTTCCAAAAAAGAATGGAAGTCAATCTTTCGCCAGCTTATCGCCGCCGGTCTACTGTTCGTTGATTTAGAGAGCAAAGGGGGTTTTAAACTGACTGATAAAAGCTGGGCTGTTCTGAGGGGAGATCAAAGTATTCAATTACGTAAAGATCCGGTGCCGGCAAAAGCAAAGCAACAACCGCGTTTAATCAGCAAACATGAAAATGATTTTTTTGATCAAACCTCAACCGACCTTTGGGAAAAACTGCGTGCCTTGCGCCTGAAACTTGCCAAAGAACAGGACATACCACCTTTTATTGTTTTTCATGACCGCACATTGCGAGAATTAGTGGCGTATTTGCCCCGGTCTCTGGAAGAAATGAGAGATATATCAGGGATTGGTGAGCGCAAATTAGAGCTGTATGGAGAAAAATTTCTGGACCTCATCCTTGAACATGTCCAGGAAAATACTTAATATATAAAACCCAAAACGAACAGAACAAATCAAATTTAATTTGCCATAAAGTCACCAAGACACAAAGAATGTTTTTATTAATTTTTTCTTAGTGTCTTGGTGTCTTAGTGGCTAAATGTAAAAGGTTTTGTCACAAAAGGTAAAAATATTACAGTTAGGGTTCCAACGTTGGTTATGAACAATGAACCGCAGATTATTTATCCGAAAACTGCTTTACAGCCTGCAAACCATGTTGCTGATGCGCCTCGTGCATCCTGCGGTGCTGCCGGCAGTTATCAAAAAAATGGAAAACGACAAACTGCACTACAGACCTTTGAACGGCCGCAGCCTTAGGGAAATTTCTCTGAGAAAGAAGCATCACAACAACGGTCGTTTTATAAGCCCCGTCGGCATTCCCCGGGAGGGAAGATGGCGGCAGCTTTTGAAATGGAAACTCAGCCCTAACAGTTTCAGCCGCTATCTTAAAGATCAGCCCGTCAACCATATTGCCATTGACTGGGAACCGGTCCGCAAACACCAGGGCGTCTCGGTCACTTTTTTGAAACATGCCGGCGTCTTTATAAAAGATGTCGACAGTTATCTTTTAATCGATCCGGTGTTTGCGGATATCTATTGGTTTATTGAAGATTTCTCACCGCTCACCTTCGACCCCCGACAGATTATCAAGCCGGATCACGTTCTGATCACCCACGGGCACTATGACCATCTGGACAAGTCATCCCTGCGTCTTTTGGACAAAGAGACCCATGTGATCAGCCCCCTGGGCTATAACACCGTATTCCAGGATCTTAACATGAAAAATCGAACCCGGCTCGACTGGTACGAAACCTATGACAACGACGATCGGTCGATAACATTTATGCCAAGCAATCACTGGACCATGCGAAACCCACTGCGGGGGCCCAACCGGTCCCTCTGGGGCGGCTATATGATCAAAACCGCCGCCGATTACACCATTTACATAATGGGCGATTCGGGATATTTTGACGGCTTCGAGGAGATCGGACGGGATTTTGATATCGATCTGGCCGTCATCAATCTTGGCGCCTATGAGCCCCGCTGGTTCATGGCTTCCAGCCATATGAACCCCCGCGAAACTGTGCAGGCGTTCAAAGAACTCAAGGCCGCCAAGCTGATGATCGTTCACTGGGGAACGTTTCGACTGGGCGATGAACCGGTGCACTTCCCGCCGGCTGATCTGAAAAGGGAGTTGAAAAAGGAAGGACTGCTTGACCGCCTGGTCGATATCCGGCACGGCGAAACGCTTTTTATAAGATGACCCACACTTGATGGCG
>JAQYVG010000197.1 GCA_030145595.1 Desulfobacterales bacterium
AAATCCCAGCCCAGACCTACGGCAGTGGCTTCCGGATTGATGATCAAGGACGGCTAAGGAGATTCTCCTGCCGTTTCAGAGTCCATGGACTTGTTATAATAGGCAAAAGACCTCTCAGCCTCTTCAACGATTCCTTCCAGTTCATATTCGACCATCGATTCGGGCAATTCAAATTCCGTTTTGGCTATCAAAGCTTCAAAAATCTGCTCATTCAGCTCATGTTCAACCCGTTTATCATAACCTTGTTGCAGGTTGTCGGTGATGGCCTTTTTCACGGCATCCAGGTTTTCATACTGGCCCAGTTCTTTTGCAAATTCATCATCGATTTCCGGCAGCTTTTCTTCCCGAATTTCGTTGAGGGTCGTTTGAAAAGTTATTTCGTGGTTGGCCAGCTTGTCATTAAAGTAGTCTTCGGGAAACTTAACCTGTATTTCACGGCTTGCGCCCGGCTGCATGCCTATTATCTGTTCGTCGAACTCCTTTGAAATACTCCCGGCACCGACTTTCATGGTGAAATTTTTGGTCTTTTGGGTTTCGACAAAAGGCTGTCCGTCTTTAAATCCTTGGTAATCGATGCTGACAAAATCGTTTTCCTGAACCGGTCGTTCCTCCGTAATAGGTTCCCGTTTGGCCAGGTTTTTTTGAAGCAATTTAAGCTGTGTATCTATCTCTTCGTCGCTGACCTCATACAGGTTCTTTTGCAACTTTAAACCCTTGAAATCCAGTGCCCCAAGCTCCGGTTTTACTTCAACAGTAGCCTCATATTTATACGGACCTTTTTCGTCAAGGCTGGGCGGATCCAGCTGTGGTTGCCCCACAATCGACAGCTCGGTCTCCTTTAGTGCCGCTATAAATGAATCCTGGAGCAACTTGGAAGTAACATCATTATGAACATCTTGCTTGTAATACCTCTCCAAAACCGATCGGGGCGCCTTTCCAGGACGAAACCCTTTGATTTTTGCATTTTTTTTGAGGGTTTTGTAAGCATTGTCAAGCTCTTGGACAACATCTTTTTCAGGAACCTCAATACTAAGTATCTTTTTAACAGTGCTTACATCTTTAACCGTAACTTGCATAACATTCCTTTCTAATAAATTTTAATAAGTGCGAGAGGGGAGACTCGAACTCCCACTCTGTCCCCAGAGCTGGATCCTAAGTCCAGTGCGTCTACCAGTTCCGCCACTCTCGCATATCGGTTTGTGGTACTGCCTCCAACAGTTTCGCTTGGCCCGGCAAAAACGACGCTTTAACAAGTTTAAAACTGCCTCTTGACAATATATTCAAATATATTAAAGATCAATAGAAAGCTATATCAAAAATATTATCAAACCCTCTGGGTGTCAAGAAAATAGAGCAAAGCATCTATCATGTCACGATACTGCAAACAATATGCCACTGCCTTGCGTCTGATTGCTTTATGTTGCGCAATTTTAATGCCGGTCATTTTGGTGGCCGAAGGAAAGGCCCAAAAACTTAATATTGTTAATTATCAGGAGGTTATTGTTATAGATCCCGGGCACGGAGGGCATGATAGGGGGGCCAAAGGGCCGGCAAGAACGTTAGAAAAAACCGCAACATTCAATCTTGCCCGCATACTTGCTGTTGAACTTTCCAACACCTATAAGGTAATTTTAACACGCACCGATGACTATTGGCTTGATCTTCCGAGCCGAACGGCAACGGCCAACCACGCGTCCGCCGACCTGTTCATAAGTATCCATACCGGCGGCAGTTTTCATCACCGGGCCCGCGGTTTGACGCTTTATTATTTTAAAGAGCCTTTAGGCCCGGCCCTGACCCAAACAACCGAACTACTAAAACCGCTAAAATCCGGCACCCAGATACCCTGGGAGAAAATTCAAAACCGGCATAAAACCACCAGCAACGCCCTGGCCAAGCTGATTCGCAGACGCATTAATGAACAGGTAATATTTGTCAAAAGCAAAGTTCAAGGGGCACCGCTGATGGTGTTGGAAGGAGCTGATATGCCGGCGGTCGTCATTGAAATCGGATATATCTCCAACCCGTCTGAAGAAAAATCATTGCGTGATATCAATGTCTTGTCCAAAATTGCCAAAGGAATACACAACGCCATTGACGAGTTCTTCCGAACAGTCCGCTAACCAGAGTTTCTCACAAACCATAGCAGCACATTAACTGCGTTATTCAGTCCTCGAAGTAAAATACTACGTCTTCGGACTGAAATGCCTTGTTCCTGCACCGCTCTGACTTGTGAGAGACTCGGGTTAACCCGCAAATTACACAAATCGATATTACCGTATCCGCTATGTTGCGAAACATTCGCCATAGCAGCACAGGAACGGCGTTATTCAGTCCTCGAAGTAAAATACTACGTCTTGACTTCGGCTGAGCTCAGTCGATGCCCGGACTGAAATGCCTTGTTCCTGCACCGCTCTGACTTGTGAGAGGCTCGGGTTTCACCCGCATATTTCAT
This sequence comes from Desulfobacterales bacterium, assembly GCA_030145595.1. Lineage (GTDB taxonomy): Bacteria > Desulfobacterota > Desulfobacteria > Desulfobacterales > UBA11574 > Desulfatibia_A. The sequence continues at coordinate 2,456 of JAQYVG010000197.1, forward strand.
GAGCAGTGATGCGGAAACTGAAAATAGCTCTTATTTTAAATTTGAATTCCCCGCACGATTTTATTCGATTTTACGTCGGTTGAAATCAGGATTTTTATTTACAAGCATATCCACACCATATAAATACTTTTTTGGCTCAATTAGAGTAACTTGGGGATTGATCCTCTTGAGGGTACTATCCCGTAATTCCTCAAAATTATTATCAGGAGCATGATCTGATAACTTGGCCTTTATTTCTATTGACGGTTTCAAGTTTTTAGATTGGATTTTAGTTCCGTCCTTTATTATACGGAGTTAAGGAGGTTCAGTATATGGTCTTCACGGTGCTTCTTTACACCTCGCTGGCTGTCTTCGCCGCCGGCCTGATTTACAAAATTTCCACCTGGTTTTCCCGCAAGATCGGGCTCGCCGCCAAAGATTTCACAACTTCCGATAGAATTAGTGAGGCTTTCAAAGGGATTGTAAGCGTTGTTTTCAGTGCAAAACTGATCACCCTTATCAAGGTTTTTATCCTTGATGTGGTTTTGCAGGCCAGAATTCTAAAAGAGGATTTTACACGCTGGCTGATGCACATGCTCATATTCGGCGGTTTTATGCTCCTTTTGTTGATGCATGCCCTTGAAAAGCATATTTCCGAAGCCATCTTTGCCGAGTACTATGCTACGCTCAACCCCTTCTTTTTCCTCAGGGATGTTTTCGGTTTGATGGTCTTGATCGGAGTGGGAATTGCCATTTACAGGCGCTTTGTTCTCAAGGTGCCGCGCCTGCGGACCAAGGGCGTGGATCACTACGCCATTATCATTCTGGCCGTCATTATGCTTTCGGGTCTCTTTTTGGAGGCGACCAAAATAACGTCCTTCAAAGTGTATCAGGAGATGGTGGACGAGTATGCCGACATGGAGGAGGATGAGGAAGTCACCGCGCTGGAAAGCTATTGGGTGCAGTATTACGGTGTGGTTTCGCCCAACGTCAAGGCGCCTTTTGATGAGGAAGTTTTGGAGATGGGTGCGGAACTCGACGATGAAAGCTGCCTTAGCTGCCACTCCAGGTCCCATTGGGCCTTTGCGGGATACACGGTATCCAGACTGATAAAACCGGTAGCCCTGGCGTTGGATAATGCCGGAGCCGTCAATTTTTTGTGGTATATCCACTGGTTGGCATGTTTTATCGGCCTGGCCTATCTGCCCTTCAGTAAAATGTTCCACATTTTTTCCACCCCCGCAAGCCTGCTGGCCAATGCCGTCATGGCCAAGGAGACATCGGCGCCTGCCAACATCGCCACGCGTCAAGCCATGGAGTTGGATGCCTGTATGCGGTGCGGGACCTGCAGTCTGCGGTGCAGTGCCGCCGCAGCATTTGATGCCCTGGGCAACGAATATATACTGCCGACGGAAAAAATGACATTCTTGAAAAAGCTGGCGACCGGAAAAGCCCTCGGCTCCAAGGAGTTGCAAGCCATTCAGGAAGGGGTTTACCTGTGTACCAATTGTGATCGCTGTACTGTTGTCTGTCCGGCCGGCATCAACCTTAAAGACCTGTGGTTCAATGTCAGGGAAGATCTGGTTCAAAAAGGGTATCCGGAACCTTTGGTGCTTTCACCGTTCTCATTTTTCCGTGGCTTGAACCGGGAGAATATCGCCGCGGATGAATATGGCAAGCCGCTTGAGGGTGCCAACACCGCCGTTGCCGGCCGGTTCGAGCAGGTGATGGATCCGAGCACGCCGATTTCATTTAAAGACAGGGATGTGGTTGAATTGAACGGGCTGCCCGGCAGCAGCACCTTTTCCTACTGTTTTGGCTGCCAGAACTGCACCACGGTCTGTCCGGTGGTGGTCAGTTTTGAAAATCCCAAGGAGACTTTGGGGCTGCTGCCCCATCAAATCATGAACTGCCTCGGCCTGGGACTGGTTGAAATGGCGACCGGACCGAAGATGCTTTGGGATTGCGTGACTTGCTATCAATGCCAGGAACACTGCCCGCAGAATGTTGATGTGACAGATATTCTCTTTCAGTTGAAAAACCTTGCGGTCCGGAAAGCGGCCAAAACCGCCGAAAAACAACTCCCTGATACCGCAGACGGCTAACATTGTGCTGAATTCGTAAATAGGTTATAAATTTCAACTGTTTAAGCGGCACAGCCGCGTTATATAAAATCGCGAAGCGATTTTATAAAGGAACGATATGATGAAATATGCAATGTTTTTGGGCTGTAACATACCCGCACGGGTCACTCAGTACGAGACGGCCGCCCGGGCGGTGTTAAGACAGGTTGACGTTCAGCTGGTCGATTTCCGTGAATTTAATTGTTGCGGGTATCCCATGCGCAACACGGACCAGAAGACCTTCCTTTTTTCTTCGGCCGTGAATCTTGCTCTGGCGGAAAATGCGGGGCTGGATATCATGGCCCTGTGTAAATGTTGTTTCGGCAGCCTTAAAGAAGCCCAGCACATCCTGAAAGAGGAAGGTGATGTGCAAACCGAGATCAACCGTTTGCTGGCCCAAAGAGGCTTAAAGTATTCCGGCAAGCCTCAAGTCAAGCATTTCCTCTCCGTGCTGTATCACGATGTGGGCCTGGATGCTATTAAAAGCAAAATAACCCGGCAATATGAAAGCTTCAAAATTGCCACCCATTACGGGTGCCATGCTTTGCGGCCGAGCAAGGTTACGCAGTTTGACGATCCGGTGGCGCCTGTTATTTTCGATAAACTGGTGGAGGTTACCGGTGCTGTAAGCGTGGACTGGAACGATAAACTGGAATGCTGCGGTGCTCCCATTCTGGGCGTCAATGACGATCTTTCCATGAATCTGACCGGGCGCAAACTGGCGGGCGGCAGAAAAGCCGATGCAGATTTTTTGTGTTCGGCCTGCCCCTACTGCCACTTGCAATTCGATACGGTGCAGCAAATGATGGTCTCTGAAAACGGAGATGACCCGTTGGCTTCTGTTCTTTATCCGCAGTTGCTAGGCCTGTGTATGGGCATTGATGAAAAGACGTTGGGACTTCAGATGAACCAACTGGATATCAGCAATATTACCTCTTTTTTTGACCTAGGAGTAGAAAATGTCGAATAACAAAACAGGTGCTGTAATGGTGGTCGGAGGTGGCATCACCGGGATGCAGGCGGCCCTGGATCTGGCCGATGCCGGTTATTATGTCTACCTGGTTGAAAAGTCGGGCTCCATCGGCGGGATGATGTCGCAGCTTGACAAGACCTTTCCAACCAATGACTGTGCCATGTGAATCATCGCCCCCAAACTGGTCGAGGTCGGCCGGCACATCAATATTGAGCTGATTACGCTCTCGGAAGTGGAAAGCGTTTCAGGAGAAGAGGGCAATTTCAAGGTGAAAGTACGCAAGCGTGCGCGCAGTATCAACATGGATCTTTGTACCGGGTGCGGCAGTTGCGTAGAAAACTGCCCGGTTATTTACCAACCGATTACCACTGAGCAAGCATAACCATTTTTTTAAAGGATTTTGAAGATGAACCAAGCAAGTGCGCCAACGGCAGAAAAATGTGCAGAAGTAGAAATAGATTACATGGAGCTGGATAAGATCATTGAAGAAGAGTTCGGCAATGATAAAGAGAACCTGATTATGATTCTTCAGGCGATTCAACGGCGCTACAATTACCTGCCCCAACCCACCTTGAAGTATCTTTCTGAAAAAATAAGTGTCCCTTACAGTCAGATTTACGGTGTCGGTACGTTTTATGCCACGTTCAGTCTGGAGCCCAAAGGACGGAACATTATTTCCATCTGCCTGGGCACCGCCTGCCACGTTCGAGGTGGTGAGAGGGTACGCGAGAGAATTCAGGATACTTTGAACTTAAACGGCAAGCATACCACGGACGATATGCGTTTTACCCTTGAGGGTGTGCGCTGTATCGGTTGTTGCAGCCTGGGGCCGGT
>JAQYVG010000198.1 GCA_030145595.1 Desulfobacterales bacterium
AGAGCAGATAAGTCATAAAAATCTGAACCTCTAAACCTTTGAACCCTGAACCCCTGAGCCCTTAAACCTCTGAACCCTGAACCTCTGAACCCTCTAAACCTTTGAACCCTGAACCCCTGAACCTCTGAACCTTTGAACCTCTGAACCTTGAACCTTGAACCTTTGAACGACCACACTTTGACGAACATAAGCAGAACAAAAGCATATCTTTTAATTTTGTTACTCCTGGTACCGGCACTGGCAATCCCGCTGTTAATCCGGCATTTGCCTGTTGAAACCCGCACCCATAATATCGCCTTTAAGGCTGAAAAATATGGTTATTCCCCGGCTAAAATCGTAGTTAATAAAGGGGATAAAATTATTTTAAAGCCAACCTCCCTGGATGTAACCCATGGTTTTCTTCTGGACGGTTACCCCCTGGAATTTGTCATCAAACAACAGGGGATCAACTATCTCAAGTATCTTTGGGAAGATGATGACGGCCAGATGAAGACCGACTGGGACAAAGTCTCTGAAATAGAATTTGTGGCCGACAAGTCAGGTAAGTTCACCTACCGTTGTACCCAGATCTGCGGAAATCTCCACCCCTTTATGACCGGGGAATTGATTGTCAGGCCCAATTCTCCTTATCATTTTGCGATTTCGCTGTCCGTTTGGATTGTACTCAGCGGATTATTGCTGTTTCAGGTAAATCCCGGGGGTCGGTCTGCCGCCTTTAGTAGAATCAATCTTTTTGAGCTGCTGCCGGGGCTGAAATGGCTGGTTAACCGCCGCAGTTTTCAATTTCTTGTTCTGCTGCCGGGCGTGATTATTTTTTACCTTTTTATACTCAGCAGTCTGTGGGGCAGCCCGGTGGGCAACCGCAACATCGCGATCATCATTGTCTGGATCCTGTGGTGGTTTGCCCTGAAAGCCGTTTTCGTTCCGCTGGGAGGCAGGCTCTGGTGTATGATGTGTCCCCTGCCGGGGCCCGCTGAATGGCTCAGCCGCAGAAGCCTGACCGCTGTTCGTTATATCAAAAAGCCCTTTAAAGGACTGCATCATCGTTTTAGCGGCCTGCAAAAGGACTGGCCCAAGGTATTGCAGAATATGTGGCTTCAGAATTTGATTTTTCTGGCGATGATTTCATTCGGCATCATTCTGATCACCCGGCCGGTAGCCACGGCGGGCATGTTTCTGCTCATTTTGATAACGACCCTTGTTCTGTCCCTGGTGTATCGTAATAGAGTCTTTTGCCTGTATTTGTGCCCGGTCGGTGGGTTTCTGGGAAATTACTCCATGGCATCGATGACCGAGATCCGGGCTATAGACCCTGAAGTTTGCAGAAAACATAAAGATAAATGCTGCTATACGGGCGGGTCCGCTGGCTGGGCATGCCCCTGGAACCAGTATGTCGGGAAAATGAGCCGCAACAATTACTGCGGATTCTGCATGGAATGCATTAAAAGCTGCCCCAAAGATAATATCGCAATTTTCTTCAGACCTTTCGGGTCGGATCGTGTGCTGAAAGGCTATGATGAGATGATCAACGTGATCATCATGCTGGTGGTGGCGATTGCATTCAGTATTACCATGCTGGGCCCCTGGGGTTTTGTTAAGGAGGCCGCCAACGTTACCGAAAGCGGACAGATTATACCCTACCTGATATACCTGGCCGCCATCTGGGGTTCAGCCCTGGTGGTCGTTCCGGGTTTATTTGCCTTAACGGCCAGAGGCGCCAACCGCCTTGCCGGTAAACCGGCAAGTCACCGCGAGATGACGCTGCGGCTATCTTACATGCTGATTCCGGTGGGCATTTTTGCCTGGATAGCTTTCAGCCTGCCGTCGGTGCTGGTCAACTACAATTACATCTTTTCGGTATTGTCTGATCCCTTGGGGCTGGGCTGGGACATTTTCGGGACCGCTGATTATCCTTTCAGCCCTTTTCACCCCGAGTGGATCCCCATGATCCAGGGGATCATATTGCTGACGGGGCTGTATTTTGGCTTGAACCGAGGCTTTCTGGCGCTGAAAACCATTATCCCCGATTCCGCTGCCAGGGGCAAGGCCATGCTGCTTCCCTCCCTGTTTGCTCTTGTTATGGTAAATATATTATTGAAGCTTTATATGGGCTAATAAACTGATCTTTAAAAATGGATGCACTTATGACTCGTTTAAGCTTAGAAGAGGTTATGAATATGCTTAGCATTGATTCCATAAACGGTACGCCAAAACAAGTTGAAAGAATCCGTATATGGATAGAGGGTTTGGCGGAAAAACGTGGTAATACCTATGTAATGGAAAACAGGCGGAACCTTCTCGACCAATTGGAGCAGCATATGAAGCTTAAGATCGAAAGCTGTTGTTAGTCTCAGTTCAAGATTTCTCATTCTGAATACCTTCTGAAAACTCAATGTAAGTTAGAATTTCCAATGTTTTTTCTAATAGCCCTTGACCTGTACCAAGGTACAGGGCTTATATTGTCTGGGGAGGGCAAAATGGAAAAACTGACGATTGGGCAATTGGCTAAAAGAGCAGGAGTCAATCTTGAAACAGTTCGTTATTATGAACGGCGGGGGCTGATCCCCGAACCTCCCCGAAATAAGAGCGGTCACAGAGAGTATTCCCTGGCGGCGGTTAAAAGAACGGAATTTATAAAACGCACACAGGCGCTTGGATTCTCACTTAAAGAGATCTCGGAACTGCTGTCGCTGCGGGTAGAACCGGGCACGACCTGCGAAGAAATCAAAGCACGGGTTGTAGCCAAGATTGCGGACATAGACAAAAGGGTTGCGGATCTTGGTCAGATGAGACTGGCGCTGGTAAAAATGGCCGACCAGTGCATTGGAAAAGGACCTCTCGGCACGTGTCCTATCTTAGAGGCACTTGATAGTTAAGACAAAACCCCAACTGAGAGAATGTCGAGGATGCTCCGTATCCAAGGTTTCTTCATTCTGTTTCTGTTCAAGGATAAAAAGGAGACAATGAAAATGAATAATACGCGCAGCATTGAAATTTTCAGTGCAGGTTGTCCGGCCTGCGATGAGGCCATTGAAATGGTTAAACGTAATACCTGTCCATCCTGCGAGATCAATGTTTTGGATATGAACGATCCGGCTGTAGCAAATCGCGCCAAGAGTCTCGACATCCGTTCCGTTCCCGCAGTCGTTATTGACGGCAAACTCGCAGACTGCTGTTCGGGGCGCGGGCCTGACGAAGAGACATTAAAGGCGGCTGGACTGGGACAGCCTTTGTCATAAAGGCATCCCCGTCGGGATGTTATTACCTGAATTTTGCAAGCGTCGAGTTTGCCGCATATGCAAGGCGCAGGGTATGCAGCTGTAGTGTTTTACCGCAAATGCCCTGCAACGCTGCAGATGCGGTGAAATCGACGCTCCCGGAGGGCAGACAATTTTGAAGTAAAAATGGAAGTATTCCGAAAATACCAATGAGGTAAAAAGACACTACCTTTGAATCATATGCAAACATCTAAAAACGTTATTATTTTATAAATTTTCAAGATTGTCTGTGCAAGATTCAGGTACTAACCGCAATGGGAGGTCATAATGGATAAAGAATCCGATATAAATCGGAGGAAATTTATGGAGGTTGGGATATTTGCCATCACCGGCACCATTGCTGCCGTAAGCACCGCCGCTCTGGCACGTTTTGCAGTCGGTCCGTCCTTTGAAAAAGAGCAAGCAAAATGGATCGAGATTGATTCCGAGGATGTTCAAGATGAAGCTGATGGCTTTGCAAGAGTAGTTTTGGAATATGAAACCAAAGACGGCTGGTTGACTGACAACGCCAGGGCCCTTGCATACGTTAAGCGAACAAAAGAAAACGCAGTCATTGCAATTTCCGCAGGCTGTACGCACTTGGGGTGCATTGTAACCTGGGATGAAGAACAAAAAATATTCAAATGTCCCTGTCACGACGGTCGATATGATGCAGACGGCATAGTTATCAGCGGCCCTCCGCCCGCTCCGTTAAAAAGACATAAAACAAAAATTGAAGACGGTAAAATACTTTTAAGTACCGAGACGATATCCTACGGAGGTAATAAAAGTGTTTAAGCGTATTTATTTCTGGATTGATGAACGCCTGGATATCCATGATTATATCAAGAAAGATGTTCTGGATAAACCGATCCCCAAAGGTCTTAATCTCAGTTATTGTTTTGGCGGTATAACATTCTTTTTATTTTTAATGCTTGCCTCTACAGGCTACTTCATGGCGATCTATTACGTCCCTTCTCCTTTGCAAGCCTATGACGTGGTTGATTATATTACCTATGAAGTTTCCCTTGGATATGTCATCAGAGGCGTTCATCACTGGTCGGCCAATCTGATGGTGGTAACAATATTTTTACATATGATCAGGGTGTACATTTACGGTGCCTATAAGAATCCGCGAGAAATCAATTGGATTACCGGTGTATTGCTTTTTTGTTTAGTTATGGCTTTTGGCTTTACCGGATATTTACTGCCGTGGGATCAGAAAGCTTATTGGGCCACAAAGGTCGGTACCAGCATGATGGGAACCGTCCCCGTCGTCGGTGAATATGCTTTAAAAATATTGCGTGGCGGGACAAAACTCGGTGCCCTGACATTGGCAAGGTTTTATGCTTTCCATGTTATTTTTCTACCCATAACAACCGTGATATTACTTATAGGGCATTTTCTCATGATTCGCAGACAGGGTATTTCAAAACCGCTTTAAAAGGTGCAAAGAAAAAAATTATGAAAACACAACCAAACACTGACAAACTGGAACATTCGGACGAAACTTTTTATCCTTCTTTTCTTTTTAAAGAGATTGTCGTCATGATGCTGATCTTTATTCTGGTAGCGGTTATTTTAGCTTTAGTTTTTCCCGTTGGACTTGAAGACCCGGCCGACCCGACCGACAATCTGTATATACCTAAGCCTGAATGGTATTTTATGTCTTTATATCAGCTTTTAAAATATTTTCCGGGAAAACTGGAGATAATCGCTACGGCCATCATACCCTCAGGCGGCATCATCGCACTTTTACTCCTGCCTTTTATTGATAAGAACACAGAAAAAAGACCGACCAAAAGACCGGTTGCAATGGCTGTAATGTTTTTAGCAGTGGGAGCGATTATTTTTTGGACAGTGGTGGGAATTTTGTCTTAACAGCAGCGAAAGGAGAGATTGCATGTAAAGGCACTATAAATTTACCAATGACAGAATGTATTTAAATAACAAATCAGCAACCGCAAGGAGGTACAAATGAAGAAAGTATTTATTATTTTGGTACTTGTTCTAACCGTCGGCACTTTAACTATTTACAACGCATCAATTGCAGCGGCAAAAGCCTCAAAGGGGGAATTGGTATTAATTTCTCAAAAGGTAAAGTCTGCACCTGCCGATGCCGGCAGTTCTGAATGGAACAAGGCCAAGCAAGCCAACATTATTCTTACCGGGGCGGGAAGCGTTGAAGGCAATATAATTCCCCTGAAGGTAAGATCTGTCCACACAAAGGATGAAATATTCTTCCTTTTTCAGTGGTATGATTACAATAAAAGTATGAATAAAAAGAAGTGGAAATATACCGGCGGCAAATGGGTCAAACAAAAGGGGGACGAGGATAGGCTCGGTGTGGTCTGGGAAATAAATCGGGTGGACAAGTTTGCTAACAAAGGTTGCGCGGTATTGTGCCACAATGAATCCAAGAATGAAAAAGAGTGGTTTTATGCCGTAAGTTCAAAAAGGGAAAAGGCCGATCTCTGGCACTGGAAGGCCGTCCGGTCAAATCCCGTGGGATATACCGAGGACACTTATGTAACTACAAACCCAAGCAAAGAGCCTGAAGCAGGGAGAATAAGAGATGCAGGTTCAGGTAAAGCTAAAGGCAACAGCACCAAAGATAAATCGGGCCCGGCATATATGCAGGATCCTTCTAAGTCGGTATCCATTCCGGGTTCCTTACTTGTTGCACATGCAGTTGAAATAAAGGGTTCTGCGACGTTCAAGGAGGGAGATGAGATTCCCGGTTATATGCTTAATACGAGCTGGACAGGCAGCTTTGCAGATTTGAAAACAAAAGGTGTCTGGAAAGACGGGAAATGGACCGTCATGATATCAAGAAAACTTAAAACCGGTAACGACGACGACGTTCAATATAACACCAGAAAGAAGTACCCCTTTGCCATTGCGGTATTTGACAATGCCCATGAACACAACAGCTACAATTCAGAGCCGTTGAAACTGCAATTCAAATAAAGACGACCTTCATCAATTGAGGATGCAGCCGGGGGGGCCTGTTTCATTAAAGCACAGAAAACTAGGCCTTTCAGGCTATGATTCGTTACTGGGGTGCTGTTGCCTTGCTCCGCTTC
>JAQYVG010000199.1 GCA_030145595.1 Desulfobacterales bacterium
CATTTGGGCCTTCTTGCTTTTCCAGCGCTTATCCGCAATTTCCAGATCTTCTTGAAATATCCTGAATTTTCCAAAAAAATAAATCTTCAAGGCCGGCGCTTGAGATTTTAGGGTTGCATTTTGATTTTCAGAAGGGGTTTCACTAATCATAATGTTGCCGGGTTCCGGCAATAACTTTATGTATTCTCCGGGTTCCGATCCGTTTTTACCCAGCAGACGGCAGGCGTCTGAAAACGCTTGAGCATTTAAATAATGCTGAAAATCTTTTTCATTTAAACCGCTGATTTCCAGCAGTCCGGCCGCATGTTTATAGAGCTCCAAAACCGTTTGACAGTCCAATTCGATTTTGAGCTTCTTTTGCAGAAAATCGCGGAAAAGCTGGTGACAGGCATACCAATCGCCTTCTTCATCAAGGGAGCTGGTAAAAAGATGATTGTCTTCAAGGTCTTTCAGTATTTCTTTTGAATTACTTATTTTCAAAAATTGATCGCAAAATTCAGGTTGAAGCCGGGGAAAGATAGACGTTTTAATCAGAAATTCTTTTTTCTCGTCCGTCAGCGAATCATAGACATTTTCCTCCAGATAACTGAAGATTAGCTTGTCAGAACCTTGCAGTTTTGACAAAAGGTTTTCAATCTCAGCAGGTTTTTTCCCTCTTAATGCGTGGTAAAAAAGAATTAGACCCGATACCCAGCCTTCGGTTTTTTGGTGTAGAATCTCAAGGGTTTCCCGGTTCAAAAAAATGTTGAACATCTGTGAATAGAGCCGATTGATTTCATCAAGTGTGAAAGCAAGATCCTCTTCCTTTATATCTACCACTTCCCTGGCAGCTCTTAACCGGGATAGCGGCAAATCGATGTCAAGTCGGCTGACAAGGACCAAATGAACCGACGGCGGAAGATGGGCAAGCAAAAATTCCATGGATGATTTTATCTCACGGCTGTCTTGAACTGCATGGTAATCGTCAAGGACAATAATCAGATCTTTTTTTGCGCCATTTTCCAGCTCGTTTACGAATATGGTGAGAGCAGCTTCCCGGTTTTGGTCCCGGTTTTGCTTTTTGGCCAGCCACCTGAATGTTACAGCTCCGAACCCCGGCAAATATTGCTTAAGACCGGCTGTAAGATAACTCAGGAAGATTAAAAAGTCCCTGTCCGATTTATCCAGACGGTACCATAGAATGTTCGGATTCAAATAACCGCCGGTCTGCGCCATCAGGGTCGTCTTGCCGAAGCCTGCTCCTGCGGTTATGGTCGTAAGTCTTTTTTGAGAAATCCGGGCCAGCAGTGGATACAATCTTTTCCTGGTGATGGTCTCGGTTGCTTGAGGGGCAAGAAGTTTAGAGCTCAATATATTAATTCTTCGAGATCTATTGATCTGCAGCAGATCAGGCCTTAGCTCAAAAAGAAACAAAAACACCGCGGCGTTGAGGATAAATAGACCCATTACACTAATAGGGCCTAAGGGTACAGTTTCTCCCCACGTCCTTGTCCCGCGATACCTGGGGTCCAGGCTGATAACCTTTATATTATCCTCAAAAGCCTCTGTTCTTTTTCCGATCTCCAGGTAGGTTTTGGACCTCGTTCTATAAGCATCGGACATTGTTCTAGGATCAGCCCAAATTTCGATGGCCCTGGTAGAATCACGGATAGCTTCTTCATATTTGCCGAGCAAGCGAAAAGCTTCCGCACGATTGGCATAAGCACAGGCTATTTCAGGTTCCATATCGATAGTGCGCGTAAAATTATGGATGGCCGGTTGATAGATCCCGCTTTTCAAAAAAGCCATCCCCAGCATCCTGTAGCCATCAGATTGAGCAGGGGCAAGTTCTACGTATTTTTGAAAATCCTGAATAACCTTGTCATATTTTTCCTGAAAGTAATAGAGCAAACCCCGTTTTTCATAGACATCCACCAAGGCTGGATCCAGTTTCAAAGCCTCGGTAAAGTATTTGATTTTTTTGGAAGTAGCCGAGCTTGCCAGGCCCATATTGAAGTATTTCATGGCATCCATGTCATTTGCCTGGGCCGCTACCAACCCGACGAACATCAAGAAGAAAAATGTTAATTTTCTCATATTATTACCATTTTTTATAATTGGTTGCCTGAAAGCGACATATTCCTCTAAATAGTATTTTATTAATTCTGTCAATAGTTTACTTAAACAAAGCATCCGGGTCAAGAACGAGTTTCTACTTACCGAATTGGATGCAGACGGGAAGGATTCGCTCCTTCCCGTCTTTTTAATTAACGATTCTTCTATCCGAATCGATCCGGTTCTATGCTACCGCCTTTTGAGGTTTTTTGGTGATTAAGGCAATAACAATAGCTAAGATGAGCAGTCCGCCGGCGATGTAAAAGGCCCCGTCATAAGAACCGGTTGCGTCTCTGATTCTACCTGCCAGCTTGGGCATGAATGCACCCATCCCCCAGCCTAAAAAGACCAATCCGTAGTTCATACCCAGGTTCTTGGGGCCGTAAAAATCAGCCGTATAAGAGGGCATCAAAGCCAGACCGCCGCCGTAAACCCAGTAGGCTATCATACAGGCCGTGAATGCCATGGGAAGCGACTTGGCTGCAATCATCATGGGTAGTGTAAACATACACAGAGCAGCGGCACCGGCATTGAGCATGTAGGCTTTGTCCCTGCCGATAATGTCCGAGTACTTGCCTGTTCCGACCCGGCCCGCGGCGTTCATGAAACCGCCGGCAGCCACCAGGATAAAGCCGCTCTCCAAGAAGGGCTTAACGATCTTGGCAGCATGACCGATGATGAGCAGACCGGCCTGGGTGTTCAGGCAAAAAAGGGCGATCAGGGCGTAGAACTGCCAGGTTCCGGCCATTTCTCCCGGGCTCCAGTCAACCGCGGATGCGGCCGCTGCTTTGGCTGCCGCTGTTGTCGGCTGGGGCGGCACATACCCCTCTTCCGGCCATGCCAGAAACTGGGCCGCAATGCCGATAACGATCAGGTAAACAACACCCAGTAACAGGAAGGAAAAAGAGAGGGAGTAGCTTACGATCAGATACTTGAGGAGCGGGGCCACGTAAAATGCCGCGCCACCGTAACCCGCAACGGTAATCCCGATCATGACGCCTACCTGGTGCGGTCCGACCCATCTTCTTGTTGCCGGAACCGGAGCAGCATAAGCGATACCCATGGCGATGCCGCCGCCAACTCCAAAACCCCACAGGATTCCGGCGTAGGAATGCGCCGTGCCGGCAATGATCATACCCAGCCCCATGAAGACGGCACCGATAGTACCGGCCACCGAGGGTCCATATTTATCCTGGATCTTTCCGCCGGGAATCATGAGCAGGGCAAAGATTATAATACACAATGATTTAGGGTTAGAAGCCTGCTCCGTCGTCAGAGCGCCGGCCCAGCCGTGGGCCTTCATGTAAGCGTCGTTTGTGAGGTACTTGAGCCAGACGGACCAAGCGTACAGAACACCCAGACATAAGTTGATGATCGTTCCTGCTAGAATAACGGCCCATCCCCGTCCGGGGATTGAGTCTACGGGTTGATTAAACCCTTTAGCATATTTACCAAATAATGCCATTTGTACACCTCCTTTAGGTTAGAAATTTTGCGATCTTCATTTATTTTTCTGTAATTGATATATGAATCACCTCCTTTCATGACGTATAATTTTTTCCTGTAGAATTTGTACAAAAAAGCCTTTAACAGAATATTTCACGAACCCAAGGCATAGGTCATTTCGTCTTCTTTTGCGCGATTTCGAATTTCTCGTGGCTAATTTATCTCGGTTTGCTAGAATATAGCGGTCTTAAACTATACTAGAATTAATTTTGGACTAATAATTGCGTAATATGGATTTTTTTTTGATTTAATGTCAGGAGCACGTATTAAAAATACGCAATGGAGGAGTGTAATTTTTAGCAGGATGAAAACTTTATTTTGTCCTGAAAAACCTGGTTCTCTGGGCCAGATCAGAGGCCTGTGGCTCTGCCGAAATAAATTGATACAAAATTCGAAGCATGAAATTCGAAATACGAAACAAACTCTAATGACCAAAATTCTAATGTTCCAAACAAATAACCCTTATGCAGCAAATACTTTCTTGCGTGTTTTGAGCATTTGAGCATTCGAATTTAGGATTTGTTTCGGATTTCGATATTCGAATTTCGGATTTAACCCGTTCAACAGTAAAACATCCCCTTCCAGGGGTAAACCAAAGCCTGGTTCTCCGGGCCGGTATTCTTTATTCCACGTATAGTGTCTGGCCCGGATATATTGTGCTTCTGGTTGTCAGGCGATTGATACGCAGGAAGCGTTTCAGGGACATTTTATGTCTCTGGGCGATATGAAAAGAACTGTCTCCACGTTTGACCGCGTAAGTCTTTAAGGTCTCGCCGGAGGTACTTTCACCCTTGAACCCGGGAATCTTTAAAACCTGACCGATGGAAAGATTTGTAGTCGTCAAATGGTTGAGCCCCTGAATTTTTTTGGTAGTTGTGCCATACCGGTTGGCTATTATCCAGAGTGAGTCACCGCTCTTTACAGTATGAACTGCCGGGTGTCCGGGCAAGGGTTTGTCGTCTTTTTTAGATATGTAGACGACGGTACCTTTCCGCGGTATTTTTAGCTTCTTGCCGGCAACGATAAAGTGTCGTCTGCGAATATTGTTGGCCCGCGCGATGCTTGTAACACTGGTGCGGTATTTTTCGGCAATAGTTGAAAGGCTCTCACCGCGTTTAACACGGTGATAGACATAGGCACGCTGGGGCGGATGGGATACGGGGATCTTGACCAGTTGCGCCAATAGCGCTTCACCTTTGCCCGGTGGAACCCTCAAAGGGTACTCTTCCGGGGGCAGTATGTTGTAACGGAGTTCGGGGTTCAGCCCCTTTAGTATTTTTTCAGTTATGCCGGTTTCTTTGGCAACATCCCGCAAGTGAACCTGTTTGGATACCGATACGACTTCATATTCCCAGGGCGGGTCGAATTCTAATGAATCGAAACCGTATTTCTCAAGATTTTTGACGATGTGAAGTGTGGCCAAGTATCTGGGGACATACCTTGCGGTTTCCGAAGGAAGACGCTCATATAAGTCCCAGAAGTTGTCAAGATAATTGATGTTCTGGTTCCGGATGACTCGCAGGACCTTGCCTTCCCCACAGTTATAACCTGCCAGAACGGTGGACCAGTCACCGAAAATTTGATGCAATTCCTTTAAATAAGCGATGGCGGCATGGGTTGCTTTAACCGGATCAATGCGTTCGTCGATGAATTGATTGCGTTTAAGGCCGAACTTGTATCCGGTTGAGGGAATAAATTGCCATAGACCAAGGGCGCGAGCTCTTGAAAGTGCATTAACCTTGAACCCGCTCTCGATCAGCGGCAGCCAGGACAATTCAACCGGAAGACCGGCTTCTTTCAGAGCTGAAACGATCATGGGGCGATATATGCCGGAGCGTTTATACGATGCAATGAAAAAACTTTTCTCATTTTTTTTGGTAAAGCGGTCGATTTCGGACTGGACGTGTTTATTCATCACCATAGGAATGGCGTTATGGTTTCCATTGACGACAATATTGCGGGATGCGTAAATCTCAAGGATACGTTTTGAGATCATAAAACGCAGATCTTCTTTCTGCTGGATTAGCTTGGGGTCGTCAAGCGTATCGATTTCCACGATTAAAGAGTATGCCAGATCCAGGGTTTCCAGGGCGTTTTCAAGCTCTCCTTTTTGCCATAAATCCTGGGATACACGGCAGAAATCGAGCGCTTCATCCAGGACGGCCTGGATTAATTTTGCTTGATCAGCAAGCCCTTTTGCATTGTCGGCTGACTTTCCAATATCATTTTCTTCGGAAACAGCGCTGTTGTCTGCTTCCAGAGGAGCGCCAGACTGTGAGGGCTGCTTGTTTTGGGACCCGGTTTCTGCGGATGATCCCGTTACGGGCGTAACGCTGTTTTCAGACTGTATATTATTATCATCCCGGGCTACGGGTGTTTTATATAAAGACTGTAAGGACTGCACGCATCCGTTCGACAGTAACAGCAGCATAACCGGCAGAAAAAGAATAGGTAACCGTTTCAAATCAGTTTCCTTTCAAAAACAGATTGACTATAATAGGTAAAAAGGGTTTAGAAATACAGTCTTTAATTGTTATGAAGCCTTTTATCACAGGATATTGTATTTGTCAATTGCATAGTATACCATATACAGGTATTGCTGCGTTGTCCATTAGTTAGTTTCCATCCACGAATCCAAAATGAACACGCTGGGTGTCCAATTCATAAATGAGATATTTTTTCGATGAGCAAGGCCGCACAAGGGTTTTCGCCCGCTTGTCCCGCAT